>CAUZBV010000005.1:0-28309 GCA_963578115.1 Myxococcales bacterium | reverse complement strand
TGGTGAGGTGAAGACCGTAATAGTGACTGTAGAACAGTCCCCATGTGCCGAGAATCAGTCCCCACCAAGACCGACGCCGCTCGGGAGCGCGGAGCAGCTCATCCATGGAGAGCAAGGTGATCAATGAAAAAACCACTGTCAGCGTGTATGGCGAGACATCTTGTGAATACCAAAGGTGGACAGGTGAAACGACAGCGAGCAGCGCGGCCACCACGGCTGGAAGCGTCTTGCCCCCCAACACTCGCCAAGCCAAAGCAAAAGTCAGGGGCACGGCGGTCACGCCCGCGAGCGCTGCCGGCAACCGAGCGACCCATTCACTGTTTCCCAATCCGCCAAACCAATGGAGAAGTACATGGAAGAGCGGCGGATGGGTCTGAGCCAGCGCGTTGACATCCAACACCACACCACCGAGCGTTTCGTGACCCAATCCACTCATGAAGTAAGTAAACTCGTTTTGTTCCAGCGCTTCATCGCCCAAACCGAAGAGGCGAAGCAGCAGGGCCATTGTCGTCGCTGCCACACACCACACCCACGCCCCTCGAGTCCACGAAGGGATGGAGGGTGCTTGGGGCCCAAAGCTTTCGTTCTTGACCCGGCGCTCGGCCCACCAAGCCGTCAAGAAGAGCAACCCGACCACCAGCGCAAGGGGAAAAAGCCATCCCCCGAAAAACCGAGGATCTTGCACCACGGGGCGACCCCAGGTTTGTACAGGCGGCACGGCACTGTTGGACGACGCCAAGGGGTCGTCGGGAAGGGTGATGTTGGGGTGTATTTGCGGCGTTGCCGCACCGGGGCATCGGAGCTGATTGTTGCTTATGAACGGAATGACGTCTCCGGTGCACCCCATCGTCAGTGTTCGATTTAATCGTCCCCCGAAGTCGTGAAATCGCCCCTTGCCCATTTGTGGGACAAAGCGGACTTGCGCGGACTTGTCGGTCGTGTCGTCGGTCTGAACATACGCAGGAAAGAGTCGGCCGTCGGACAACACAACCTCCACCTCCTGCCACGAGGGCGGCAGGGACGCTGTCGTTAGAACCAAACCGAGTGTGACGAATAAAGCTGACATTCGCTTCTATTGTCCACGGTCTGGGTAGCGCTGGCCAATATCGTGTGGAAATCCCATGTGCATATGGGGTTTCTTTCATTGCCAGAGCAACGTGGGGTACCCTAAGAAAATGCAATCGCCTTTCGCCATTGAGGAACACCGGTTGGTTCTGCTACACGCCCAAAACCCACGCTGGCAACGTCCCCTCGTTTGCACAGGGACCCGGGCATGACCGAACCCAACGCCAACCAGCAAAACAAACAAAGCCGCTGGCTTCCTTGGTGCGTTGTGGGCCTCGTCATCGTCGCCTATTGGGCCTTGGAGATCTGGGGATTTGAGGAAGCGTTTGTGTTTCACGGCGATCACGAACGGGATCTTCGTATGGTGACCGGGCTCGTACAGCGGGGGGAATGGCCCGCGGTCACGCCCTCTGTCTCTCCCTTTCCCTTTCAACTGGGCCCCATGCTCTACTTTCTGATGGCCCCCATGGTCGCCATATCGGCCGATCCCTTCGTGGTTCGGCTGGGTTTTCTGCTCCTGATCGGTGGCGGAGCGGCCGTGTTCTTTCACGTCCTTCGAAGGTGGGTCCGATGGGAAGCCGCCGTCATTGCTATTTTTGGACTCCTCGCATCCACGTTTTCGTTTGAAATGAGCCGACAACTCTGGCACTCGAGCCTGTTGCCGCTGCCTATTGCGATCTTTTTCTGGGCGTCATCCGGTCTCCTGGATCCCCAAAAGTTACCCACACGAAGGGCCGTCGCCGCTTCAATCGCGGCAGCGGTCGCTCTACAGCTCCACGTGGTCTCGAGTGTGTACTGTCTGTTGCTCCTAGGGTTGTTATGGCACCGCCGAAAGGAACTACGGTGGCGAGGGAGCGCCATCGCGTGCGGAGCATTCATCCTGGCGTTGGCCCCCATGATCTGGACCTTCTTGGGCGACGTGTCGGAGGGGATGCTTGCACACCAGAGTGTTCAGATGCCGAGCTCTTGGAGCCCTGCCGGCCCCATCACGGTTCTGAGCTTCTTTGTGGACAACGTGCATACCGTGTGGGGCGACAATCTTGGACCCATGCTCACCTGGCCTTTTGTGATCTTGATGGCGATCGGTGGTGCACTTGCCCTGAGACAACGCGCGCCCTGGATGCTCTTTTTGGTCATCAACGTGGTTCTCGGCTGGGTCATCGAATCGCTCTTGCTCGGGAACCAGCAGGGACACCGTTACATGCACGCCAACCTCTACGCGGCGTTTGCGTTGGCGGCAGTCGGCGCTCACCGCCTCTATGAAATCCGACGCACCCAGTGGCTCTCCGCCGTGTTGGGGGTTGTGCTCATTGCGGTCACCGTGGAAGCCAGTGTGTCACCGGTGCCTCACGCAAACATCGGAGGATGGTTAAACGCTCGCGAGCAACGGGCGGTCGCACACATTGTGGCCACAGAATTTTCCCTGCCCGACGAGGCGATGGAGCACCGTGTCCATGGCATGTACTTCGGCGAGCTGACGGGGATCGGCCACTTCCACTCATTGTACGCAGACACAGCTCGAGCGGCGTTCTCCGAATCGGCTCATGTCATGGTGATGCCCAAAGGCATTGATCTTGTCCCCCACGGCACGTTGATCGCACCACCACAGATTATTGAGGGGCCACATCGGTCGATCGCTGTGTACGCCTACGAACCCTTTATAGACTCGAACAACATCTCTGTTGAGGGACCTCTAGGCAAGGGTTTGTTCCACAAATGGCGACGGCTCAATAAGCCCGGACTGGACCCGCAATCCAATCGAAGCCCCACTGGCGTTGTACTCTCCCCCGCAGCAAATCCACAGAAACCAGGTCAACCGTCCGCCAGTGGCCCGTCCAGCCCCGGCGGCGAGAGAGACCGAGGTCCAATTCATACCGTCACGGTTCCTGTGAAGGAGCCGGGGATCCTCCATCTTGTCCTTCACGATGGGCGTGATGAGCGTGGTCATTGCGAAGTCATTGCTTCGATAGGGGCCAATCGGATGACAGTACAGTCGCTGGACCTGAACGTTTCATGGGTACGTTTCCTGAGCATCCATGCCGAAGAGGCTGGAGAACTCACGTTGAGAGTGGGGCCGTGTCGAGAGATCGCTTTCTTCGACCTCTGGTAAACGCAAACAGCATACCCACCACACCAAGACCCAGCGGAAAGAAACCCAACAAGAATCCCGGGGGCTCGTACTGGAGCTCAATGACGTGTTTTCCCGCGTCTACAGCGACACCGATGAAGAGCCCATCTGCAACCAAAACCGGGCCGGGTTGACTATCCACGGTAGCCGTCCACCCGGGAAACCATGATTCTGTGTACAGAACAACACCCGCGGTCTCCACGTCGACGGACAAGCGCGCATAACCATCGCGCTCTTCCACAACCATGACGTCGAGCGCTCGTCCTGACAACGCGTCACCCGATGTCCCTTCGACGAGCAAGGGAGCGTCCACCATGTCACCCTTGCGACGAACCTCACGCATGGCTTCGGCTTCGTCGGCGATCCCTTTAATCTGTGCATAGGGATAAAATCGCGCCGCTGCTTGCCAGCTTGGGATGGTGTAGACCAAATACCCGTGCGCTTCTTGGCCGGTGGGTGTGGGATCAGTCAGCGGCTTGACTGGCAAATCGCTGGTCTTTCTTCCCATGGGTGTGACCACATGAGTCACCCCAAGATGAGCCAACAATCGTGAATCCATTTCCGGAATTTCTTGAAATGGATACGCCAAGGGTTTCACCCCATCCCCATAGAGCCGCGATACGAATCGCCGAAGGGGCAAACTAGTCTGGCCATGCAGGTTCGAAATGCCGTGAGCCAACCCGGTGTTGGCCCGAAGGCCCCATGAGGCGCGGGCCGGATCCCCCTCTTGGTTGTGAGGCCAACCCAGACCAGGCACGGTCGCTTCGTAGTTGGGATCGTTGACGCCAAGAGACAACACGCGGCGGACCCCGCTATCGACATGTCGCAACACGGGCGCAAGGGGAGGTGTTGTCACGGGTGAAGACAGCACAGGAACGTAACGAGTTCCTACCCAGAGGATGGGAAAGACAACCAAGGCACCCAAACCGATCACCGTATAGCGACGCCACGCCGGCCACCATTTTGCCGCCCCGATCCCCACACAAAGAAGCGTCGTGAAAACAGCGATCTCCATGCCATCGCCCGCGCGATCCGAGGCCAACTGCGTCGATGTTGTCGTGGAACTACGGGCACCCATGGAGTCGAATAATCCGAACGTCGCACAAAGACCCACCAGTACACCTGTAGCCAAGAGACACACCACAAACCAAGGCGCCCATCGACGACGTACAGACGATCCGGGCGCCCACATATCCACCAATCGAGTGGTTCCATATCCCGCGAGCACCCCACTCGCCAAGAGGACCCAGCAGAAGAGCCGTCCTGGAGCGCGAAAGGCCGACAATCCCGGAATGGACGCCAAGAGGCGATCCACACCGGGTATTCGGATGAGCACAAAATAGGCCAATGCCGCGCATAAGAGCCCCAACGACACACGCACAAGGGGAGGACGTGTCGCTTTCGAAGACAAAACGATGGCTGCCAGGACCGCGACAAACACCCCGATGCCCAGGAACTCCGGGTACCAGAAGTCGAGATAACTTGAACCCCCAAAAAACCGGGGACTGAACACCTCGACCAAATCATCAAAGCCAAAGGATTCGATGGACATATGCTCAGTCATGTCGGTCGCCGTGAGATCCGATCGCAGACTGTGCCTCCACAGAACATAAGCGGCCAAGAGTTGAGGGCCATAGAGCAGCATGCCCCACACGCCTTGAACCATGCACTGAAACGCCGCATGGAGTCGCGCTCGGCGCGTGGCGTGTTCCGGTCCCCCGATCGCAACCACCAAGGTGGCCACGAGCGTATACGCGACAAATTGCAAGTGTCCGCCATACATTTGCAGAGCCAAAAACAGGGCGCCCAGCGCCCAGTGACGCCAGGATCCGCTTTGGGCGGCGTTCCAGGTCGACCACAAAATCCATGGCATCCACGCCAGCGCAATCAGGCCGTGCAACGCTTGATGATAGAACAAGAAAAAGGGCGCGGCTGTGTACACAAGCGCCGCAACGGTCGCGCCCACACGAGAAAGCCCCCCACGTCGGGCCAGGAGAATCATGCCAGTGCCCGCCAAGAGGCTGTGCAACCAAACCGACCACACGATGCCGCGGGCCGCACCAAAGAGCCCCACAAGGAGCACGTTGAATGGGTAAAAGACCCCCACCTGCGGATTCGAGGCCAAGGGGTACCCGAGCATCATATCCGATGTCCAGAATGGCCAACGCCCGTCGGCCAGGGCCTGCTCCATGAGCACCCAATTGGGATGCACCTCCGTGAGGTACACATCCAGGAAATACGTGCCACCCCAGAGGGCGGGCGCGTGGATGAGCGAGATCACGGCGACCAACACCCCAAAGGGGAGCCATCGATATCCAACCTGGGCTGAGTTCTCGTTCACCACGTGCTCAGTGTAGTGTACGCAAGTACAGACGGAAACAAACCCCAGTCATTGACTCAACAGCAAACCGCCATGTGCCGCCGCTCGGATTCTGCAATGGGGTGTCTTCGGGAATGAGACGGGCACGAAATGACGGTCAATAGATGCGATCGACAAAAACTCCAGTGTAGTACTGCTTGAGGATGTCCTGGTAGGAATGGCCTTTATGGGCCATGCCCACCGCACCATCCTGACACATGCCCACCCCATGCCCGAATCCCCCTCCATGAAAGGAGAACTCCGCTACGTTCCCATCGGTGTTTCGCAACAAGTCGACCACGAAGAGAGAGGACCTTAACGACCCAAACATGGAACGTATCCTCAACTCGCCCGTCACGTCCACGCGAGCATTGGCCCCCTCCAACACAACCTGCAACGCGCGACCCGAAACGCCCCTTCGCATCACGTTCAACGAACGAATTGGGCCCGGATCGGTCGCATGAGTCCGCATCCAAGCCCGAACGGCATCTACTGCCACCTTGCGGTCCCAACGGAAGTTTCGGCTGCCCGCGGCATGGTGACTGCAATGGGTCTTGGGAGGGCTAAGAATCCACGACCTCACCGCCTCATTGTTGAGGAAATTCAATGACGAGCCTCCGTCCGCTTTGCCCTGTAGGGTTTTGGAGGGCCCACCCTTCCAAACGGTATGACTATGCTCCGTGTGCCCCCCGCAATTGGCCGAATACACCGAGTCCACAAGGCGATCATGGTTGAAAAGCACCAGCCCATGGGTCTCTTGGATGGAGCGAGATGTGCGATCATCCTCGCGTTTGGTTCCCGCATACACCTGACAGTGCACATCCGCACAAACCAGATAGGGATCGGCCAGGTGCCGATGGCCAATCTTGGCCAACAACTCGCCACGAGCAGTCACCGCCTGGGCCTTCAGTGCTTCATTCGGTGCCGACGCAATCATCTCCGCTGGCACCAGGCCCTTGAGCGCTGTTTCTACCGACACCATGTTTCCAACGACCAATCCCCCCGTTCGGCCCACAGTGACATAGAGAGTCCCACGGTACTGGCGGTCCTCACGACCGTGCCAATGAAATCCCTTGCCAAACTCCACCGCCTCCACGGTGATTGCGCCATCGGGATGAGTGGGTTCTAGCCACAGGACATCTCTGGCCCGTACCGTCATGAGTCCATCGGTCACGGAGATCAACGCGTTGGCGCGTTTGTTGATACGAGGAAACGCCTCGGCATCGACTCCATAGGTGCTGGACAGACGAGCGGCGGCTACGCTTGCCCCCTGTTGGCTGCCGTAGTCTTTCTCCGTCAATAACACAGCGCTTTGGCTTGAAAGCACCTTGCCCGCAAAACCAAATACACTGCCCATATCCAACGACTTCACCGGAATATGGCGGCCACGCCATTGTTTTCGTGCGTCTTGGATCTGTTTGAGGTCGCTCGATGGATAGGCTCCGAGACGGACATTCCAATGGGTTTCAGCCGGCCTAACGTCCTCGAGAGTCACCCGCCATCGCCGACCCGGCTCCGTGATGATTTCCGTCCCTCCAGGCCCATCCACCAAGATCCGAATGCGTCCCTTGGCAGAAAGTGTGACCTCTTTCTTCCCATCGACAAGCCCCAGCGTCACCATGGGGACGTTCGCCCGGTCGAAACGGATCTGTGTGCTGTAAAGCCCCCCCGCTCTGTCCGTGTGCGGAGGCTCTCCATACGCAATAGAAACAGCCCAAAAGGCCATGGTGAAAACAACAACTCGCATCGCGTTCCAGGCTAGGTTTTCACCTTGGTTCCCGCAAGAAAAAGCCTCTTCTTCGCCAAAGGGTTGTCCACCCAGAGCGCTTGTCTAGGCACTCCGTATCGGGTACACCTCTTCTAGAGTGGGGGTGTCAATTCCGTGGCCAATCAGCGATACCGTATCCAAGAAAAGCTCGACGTCGGCGGGATGGCCGAAATTTACCTGGCCAATGCCCATTCGGTCGGAGGTA
Organism: Myxococcales bacterium; assembly: GCA_963578115.1. Lineage (GTDB taxonomy): Bacteria > Myxococcota_A > UBA9042 > CAUZBV01. The sequence continues at coordinate 20,784 of CAUZBV010000005.1, read as the reverse complement.
TCGAGAAACAGGTCGCCATCAAGCGAGTCCTGCCCAACTTGGTTCAAAACAAACGCTTCGTCGCCATGTTTTTGGACGAGGCCCGAGTGAGCATGAAACTGACCCACGCAAACATCGTTCAGGTGTTTGATGTGGGTCGTGCGGACGGAACATATTTCATCGTCATGGAATACGTCGATGGGCACAACTTGCGTCAGTTGCTCCAACGAATTGTCGAAACATCCTATGATCTCCCCATTCACTACGCAGCCTACATCATCATGGAGGTCTGCAAAGGCCTCGCACATGCTCATGACCAATTGGATCCTCAAGGCGAGAGCTTGGGCATTGTTCACCGCGATGTCAGCCCACCCAACGTCTTGCTCTCGAAAGCAGGTGAGGTAAAAATCACTGACTTCGGCCTGGCGAAAGCAGTCACCCAATTGGAAATCACTGATCCGGGTATCGTCAAAGGGAAATACAGCTATTTGTCTCCCGAAGCCGCGGATGGGAAAGAGGTCGATCACCGCGCCGATCTCTTTGCAGTGGGTATTCTGCTATGGGAAACCCTGTGCAAACGACGGCTGTTTCAAGGAAAAACCGATCTGGAGACGGTCGAATTAATTCGACAAGCGGAAATCCCATCCATTCGTGTGTTCAATCCGAATGTCACCGTTGAGTTGGAAGAGATCGTCAACAAAGCGTTGGCTCGCGACAAAAAACAACGTTGGCATTCCGCCCGAGATCTGGGCGATGCGCTGGCTGATTTCCTCTTTTCCAATCATCTGAAAGTCACAAATTATGATCTGGCCGAAATGCTCACCGAAATCTTCAACACGGACACGGTCGTTGAAGAGGAACCGATCCACCGAATTGAAGAAATTATTGAAGAAGAATTTGTCAATCTCTCCACATTGGGAAAATTGCCGGATCGAATGGAGTCGGATGCCGCTCGCCCCCTAGACGAGTTCGATTTGGAAGTGGAAGACGATAACCATCGGTTCACAGTCAGTGAGATATGGGCGGAAGTAGACGATGAAGTAGACGTCGGACGTGCTGATCTGGCCGCGCTCGTGGAACGTCTTCAGGCAGTTCCGTCCGAAAAGAAAGAGGAGAAGAAGAAGCACAAAGCGAAGCGACGTCGCCGCGCAACAATCAAGCGTGTCGCGCTCTTCATCCTGTGGCTCTCGGTCATCGGTGGAATCGCCACTGCAGTGGCCATGTTCCTCCAAAACAAGATCGAATTCTAAACGACGACGCTAAAAGTAATACGTAAAGCCTGCGGTACCAAACAATCCACCGGCTCCCACCCCAATACCAATCTCACCGGCCTTGTCTGCTGTGCCCGTACCGCTTGTGTTGAGGACCTTGCCTTCGTCGGGAATGATCACGATCACAAATCCGAATGACGTGTTGACTGAGAAGCTGTCGCTAAAGAAATACTCCACCATCAACGGTATTTCTGCGTTGATCTGCAGCGTGCTCTCGGTCGCCTCAAAAGTAAGGCTTACGGTCTCGGTGTTCACGGCATCCACCACCTTAACCGTCTGTCCCTGAGCGCTGGGCGCCGTTCGAAACCCCAAATCGGCACGAACTCCAATGGACAGATTCGCCGTGCGCTTTTGTACAAAGGCGTAAAAAACGCCCAAAGAACCGTTCACCGTCGTGGCGCTTCGAACGCCATCTCGCTCGAGAAGCGACACGGCCAATGTCGTCTCGATCCCTACGCTTCGTGTCACCCAATATCGAAAACTCGTACCCGTGACTCCACCAAGCGTCTGCGTCATACCAACGCCCAACTTGCCGTTCATGTCCTTGGCGGACGTTGTCAACGGAAAGGCCAGCAAGCACATCAACAGGAAGAGTGTCTTACGCACAAATGTGACCGTAGCGTTCTTTGACTGTGATTGGCAACAACAAGGCCTCAAAGCCCTTCGTATCGTCACCCAACGTGCCCTGACAGTTTCGTCTAGAACTTTAACCCCCTTTAGTGTTATAGGCGGACCATGAAATTCTTTGTAGATACAGCAGATATTGATCAGATCAAGCAAGTGGTCAGTTGGGGCATTTGCGACGGTGTTACCACCAACCCGTCACTGGTAGCGAAAACGGGCAAAACGCTCGACAGGGTTGTAGCAGAGATCTGTGAGGTGGTGGATGGTCCAATCAGTGTGGAAGTCACGGCGGTCGATTACGACGGCATGATGAGCCAAGCACGTACGTTTGCAGCGATCAAGGACAACATCGTTGTCAAGGTACCGCTGACCAAGGACGGCATCCGAGCCACAAAGACGTGTACCAGCGAAGGCATTAAGACCAACGTCACGTTGTGTTTTTCTGCCGGCCAAGCACTCTTGGCCGCGAAGGCGGGGGCGAACTACATCAGCCCATTCATTGGTCGGCTCGATGACTGTGGCAATGAAGGTATGCAAATTATCGACGATATCACCACCATCTACTCAAATTACGAGTTTGAGACGGAAGTGCTGGTGGCCAGCATCCGACACCCAATTCACGTGGTCGAAGCAGCTCGACTTGGAGCCGACGTTTCTACCATCCCCTTTGGGGTGTTGGACAAGTTGTTTGAACATCCATTGACCGACGTGGGCCTCGCCAAGTTCATGGCTGATTGGGAAAAAGTCCCTAAGTAAACAATTCTGTGAAGACTCGATGTCTAATGCTGACGTGGATTCTGTTCATGATGGCAGGTTGTCACTGTATCGTTGGCACGACGCGCTGTGTGAATGGGGAGTCACAGACCTGTAGGGATTACGGCGGAAAACTGGGGCCCATTAAATATGGCGGGGGGTGTCCCGAAGGACAGCACTGCAACCGGGCCCATCCAAACCGCTGCGTACCGAAAAAAACCAACAAGGCCAACGAGCAAGCGCACGTGCTCGACACTGGACGCAACCGGCTAGGGCAACATGAACGCCACAAAAATCTGTCGTTGACCCCGCTGGACAAGAACGCTGATGACACCCCCTGAACGGATTTCCTTCACTTCTTGCTGAAGATCCTGAAGAGTGCGCACATCCTGATCATTGACCTGCAAGATCACGTCTCCAGATTTGAGGCCTCCCCAGCTAGCGGGGCCTTTTGGATCCACGTTTCTTATCAATAACCGCTCACCAACCTTCAACCTAAGCCGTTGCGCCTTGCGCTTAGTCAGTCGCTCGACCTGCATTCCCAGTTTCCCAAGTGACGTCGCCCCGGAAGAGGGCCTCTTGGCACCGGTTCGAATCGCGGACGGGTCTGCCGGCAATGTCCCCATGGTGACCCGCACAGAAAGCGATCGGCCATCGCGCCATACATCCACCGAAACCTCTTTCCCGATGCCAGCCGTCGAAGCAATCCATGGCAGATCGGAAGCCTTTTGGATACGTTGATTGGAAAACCCTGTGATCACATCACCCGGGCGGATCCCGGCCCTGTCCGCCGGTCCGTCCTCAATCACTTCACTGATCAAGGCGCCATGAGCCTTGGCCAGGCCGCGACTCTTCGCAATGGGCGACGATACTTCCTGAATCATGACCCCCAGCCAACTGCGTTGAACACGACCCTGTTTGAGTTGAGGCAAAATCACTTTGACCATGTTGATGGGAATGGCGAATCCAATCCCCTGTCCAGCGGGATTAATGGCTGTGTTGATACCGATGACTTCGCCACGAATATTGATCAGTGGTCCTCCCGAATTGCCGGGATTAATACTTGCGTCGGTCTGAATGAAGTTTGCATACATTTGCCGGCCATCCGGATTAACATCTCGCCGGCCCTTCGCACTCACAATGCCCGCTGTAACCGTATGATTTAGCCCAAATGGGTTGCCGATCGCGATCACCCAAGAGCCGATTTCCATTCGATCCGAATCACCCAAAGGCACAGACGTCAACGCTTCGTTCGACTCGATTTTTAGCAAAGCAACGTCGGTTCGAGCATCTTTGCCCACCACCTCCGCTTGGTACCGCTTTCCGTTGGAGAGTTGAATCCTGATGTCTGAGGCTCTGTCCACCACGTGATTGTTGGTCAGAATCCAACCGTCGGCATGAATGATAAACCCTGTGCCAATCCCTCGATTCTGGAAGCGTCGGGGCATTCCCCCGAAAAACCGACGAAACTCTTCCCCCGACGGACTCCCCTGGGTCCGCACGCTGCGCTCAACAGAGATGTTCACCACCCCCGGCGACATCTGCTTCGACAATACGGCAAAGGTGTTCATACTGACCGGCCCATTGGGATCCACGCCCATAGGGTCGTCTTGCTTTTCTGTCCAAATTTGTTGGGCGAGCACATCCGGGCTGAGTTCAAGCTTCGCCGTGGTCGCTAATCCCACCACCACACCCAAACAAACCAAAACCATGCAAGACATGGATTTACGCAACGTCATACAAGATCTCCATTGAGTCATCGTTCAACGACTATAACCCGGCGCACAAACGACGTATTCCCGCCCTTCTTGCAGGCTGAACATCGTTCAATTCACAGGAAGCAAGACGTTGAACGTTGTCCCTTGTCCCACCCGAGAGGTCACTTCGATGTTGCCACCGAGGTTCTTGATAATCCTCAGACTGATGGCAAGGCCTAAGCCTGTCCCTTTTTGTTTGGTGGTGTAGAAGGGAATGAAGATATTGCCCAGCACTTCTTCTGGGATCCCGGGACCATCGTCCGAGAAAGAGACACTCACGAAGTTACGTGTTCGCTCACCCATTCGATTGCTCCGCGCATCGGTCAGCATGCTTCGTATCGTCACGATGCCGTCTGCGTCCAAGACCTGTAGTGCATTCACAGCCAAGTTGAGAAACACTTGCTTCAACTGTTCTGGCTCGCTGGAAATCTCGGGCAGCGTGTCATCCAAGTCGAGTACAATTTGTCCACTGTACTTGTTTTCCGCACGGATCACGTCGACCGTTTGCTCCACAACACGATTGATGGCTGTTGCCGTTGGGTTGGACTTGGATGGGCGAGCATAATCCAGAAACTGAGACACTACGGTGTTTAATCGATTGGCCTCATCCACAATAATGCGCAGCATCTCTGGATCCGGAGGGTCTTCGCTGGTTGTATCGATCAACTCCGCAGCCCCCTTAATCGCACCCAGTGGATTTCGAATTTCATGAGCCAGACCCGCGGACATTTCACCCAATGCGGCCAACCGATCCCGCTCTCGTACCGCCTCGAACAAACGAGAGTTTTCAATGGTCAATGTCGCCTGGGCCGCCAAACTGGCCAACGATCGCAACTCGTCCGATGAATAGGCTTCTCGAATTCGCTCATCGCGCACCGCAAGCAACCCCGCGATCTGTCCACCCGCCATGAACGCAACACAAACGCCAGCGTGCATTTGCTGCAGGATCCGGATGACTTCATCCAACTCTTCAACCACACCCGAACCCACCAACAGACCATACTCTTCCAGCTGCCGGCGCTCACGATCGAGATTTTCCGACACCAGCACCGACTGTTCACGCAACCGTTTGAAAAATGGGTGGTGAGTCACCCGATCCAGCCGTCGGATGGGCATGGGGCCGATGTGACCGTTGAGTTGATAGCCCGCGCCCTGGTTCTCCATCAGGTAGATCGATGCATGGGTGACTCGTCGGCTCACTTCCAATTGTTTGAGCACAACATCGACCAGCACATCCACGTGGATAATGCCCGCCATTTGGGCTCGCAAGGCTTCCAAATGCTTGGTAAACGCAAAACGCTCTCGGAAAAGCAAATGATTCATCTTGTCTTCCACAAAATGTTTCAACGGCTCATACAGAATGAAAACCACGATGGACGCGACGAGCGTATTGAACAAGAACAGATCGAGCTCCTTACGCCACCAGATCACCAACGCGGAAAAAATGAAGGCCAACACAACAGCAAAAGCGGCCATCACCAGCGACCGACCCAAGAATTCGTAGAGGTCGAGCACTCGAAATTTCAAGATCACCTGAAACAAGAAATACAAGAAGATTACGGTCAGGATGTTGCCGAAAAAGAAGTAGCCAATACCTGGCAGGTAATCGATCAACGCGAATGTGAACGCGATGGCCCCGGAGACCATCAAGTACTTCAATCGAGTCTGCTCTACTTTGGATTCAATCCGCTGATATCGCCGGTAGACGAAATACAGTGCGCAGTAGAGCGCAATGCATATGTAGGCGTACACCAGATTGAGAACAACCGTCGTGTCTTTGTGTACGTCCAAGAGAATCAGCGTGCCGAGACCCACAGACACGACGGCGAAAAACTCAAAGATCCGAAGGGTCAGACGGCTCTTGTCGGCAACAAATGCTCGAAAAAATCGGAGGGCGTTGAGTGGAATGCCCAACGCCACCAACAAACGGAACTTTTCAAGTAGGTCGGGTCCCCCACCCGTATACACAATGATCGCATCACTGAGATACCAGGCGACCAAGTTGAAATTGAATAGACTGTATCGAACGTAGAGTTTGTTTCGACGGTTCCGAAGGAGAATGTTGACGGCCAAAGCACTGCTAATGATGGCCGCAAGCAGCGCACTCTGGATTCGGATCCAGTGCTCCATGACTCGTCGCCGACCCTAGGAGACCGGTTGGCGTTGAGGTGTAATGACCTCACCGCGATGGTGCCGTGTTTTCACCGCCCAAGGGCGTCCTAGGGGCGGATGGCCCAACCCTGCCCAAGGGTGAAAGTACGACACAAGCGTGGGTGAGGATGCGTGACGCAATGTACTGTTGCCTCCTAGCCTTCGATCTCAGATTGAGAATCTCGCTCACGCTGTCTCAACCGAGATCGTAAATGACGGACCACTTTCCGGGCCACCGTAATACGGTTTGAATCGGCCGAATCTCCCGACAGGAATTGGTTGAAGTACGTAATTGCGTCTTCTACATCCCCATTGGCCGCATGCGCACATGCCAAATTGAACGCCACATCGATGGGAGCATCGAGACGCACCGATTGCAAGAGCACCTCCACCGCTTCCGGGTACTGACCGCCTTCCAACAAAATGCCGCCCAATTCGTTGAAGAGTAGACTCAAATTGCGCCGATTTCTCACGCGCACGACCGTGCACAGTCGCACCCCTTCGCGGAGCACAACCAATGCTTCCTCGATGGCCTGGACCTTCATATACAACTGGGCCAGTGCCAGATAAATGTCGGGGCGATAGGGCAAAAGTTGCACAGCACGCCGATAACTGACATTTGCTGCATCCAGATCGCCTCGTTCCTCTTGGATTCGCCCCATCTGGAAATTGCTGTCCGCATGATCGGGGTTGAGCGTAAAGACTTGCTGAAACGATGCAGCTGCCTCATCCTTTCGACCTGCCTTCAGTGCAATCCATCCGAGCTGATACGACGCTTCCACATGATCGGGTTTGAGCCCTCTGGTTTTCAGCAAATGGCGCCGGGCCTGGTCTGGCTTGCCCCGATCGATGTAGATGAGACCCAGTCCATAATGGGCATTGTAGTTCTCCCCATCAAATGAAAGGGCTTCTTGGAAGTGTTTTTTCGCTGAGGACTTGTTGCCCTTTCCATAAGCGCGCATGCCTTGGTTCGACAACTGCACAGAATGACTCTTCGTGCGCGAACATCCCGAGAACCACACGGATACCGCAACCACAGTAATAAACACGAGTGCTTGGCGTTGAAACGAGTACTTGGATTGGAAGTTTGCTCGCTGCATCGTCTGTGCCCAGTACCCCTAGCCCGTTGAATTATCGGGTCTTAAACAAGAATGGATAACTCACTGCGACAGCACCGCCGTTCTTCGGCGCCGGGAATCGCCATCGCCTCAGACGAGACACAATACACGATTCTACACTGCTGCTTCCCAGCGTGGACTTCTTGATCCCCGGCCTCATCACTTTGCCAGTGGGGCTAATGGTAAACCGAACAATCACCTTGCCCTCAAGGTCTTGTTGGGATTGAACCGCTTTCTTGTAACAGTAAATGATCGATCCTTTTTGGCGATTGATGTGCTTCTTGATGATCGCTCGATCCAATGCACCACCCGACACGCTGACACGTCCCGTCGTCACGACTGCACGTTTGGGCGAGTCTTTAAATTTGATGTTTCCGAAGCGTTTCCCTTTGCCCTTGCCTGTACGCAAGCTGTTCTTGTCCAACCCGCTGACAATGCCACCCACACCGCTGCTTCCGGCAGAGAGCGTGTCGCCCATCTCACCGACGTTGAAGATACCCCCAGCCGTTCCGGCGAGCATCGAACCCGTGTTTATCGAATCTGCCACGGTGTCACCACCGACTGCTCCTGCGCTACCAATAGCCGTCACTCGAATGGCCGGTCCCGCCATGCTGCCCATCAACCCCTCTAATCGGGCCAATTGCTGTGTGGGAATCAACCGCTCAGAGGTGTTCTTTGCGCGGATTTTTCGTTCTTCCATGTCCAGCTTGCGGTCATCGTCTGTCTTGGGTCGCTTTCGACGTCGAGTAACCGACACATCTTCCTGTTCTTCGTCGGGCGCCATATCCGCGTCCTTAACATTTTCCGAATCCATGCTGAGTTCTTCATCTTTGAACTTGCTCTCCTCTTCTTCCGGACGCTCGAATTCCTCTTCATTTTCTTTCTCACGCTCCTGCTGAAGAACGCTTTCAATGTGGAAGAAGCGGGAAAGCATGTTGTTTTCTTTCCGGCGAATCTGGATGTCATCGTGCGGCTGATAGAAAACGAACAAGAACATGATGAAGAAGTGGACCAACAAGCTGCCGACCATGGAGAACGCCATGCCGAGACTGGCCATCGTCCACACGCCGATGGGGGGTCGTCGCGGTACAATCACATGGCTGAGCAGCATCGAAAACTGACCAAAGCGCAGACGGCACTTGGTGCCGTGCTCGATAGGGATGAGGTTTCCCTTCGCGATCTGGGCAGTTCGGGCATCCTCTACCGTCAACGTCTGCCCCTTGTGAAGGATGTCGCCTCGGACTTCCTTCCGACGTAGATTCAGCGCCCACCCTCCGTGATACGGAACAACGAGCGGATAGGTACGTTTGCCCAAAAACTCTTGCGGCAGAAAGAAACGACATTCTTCGGTTTCACCAATGTGGATGGATTCACCATGACGCACGAGCCACAGGCCCCGGCTCAGCATGGTTCGCCAGCCTTCCATGTCCATGATGAAGTACAATGCGAGCCCCAAGCCCGCAGCGGAGAAACCAATCGACCATGTGATGGGCAAAGACAGCAACCAAACCGTGATCGCCAATACCCACAACACGAAGGGCACCAACGCGAAGAACAACAAGAAAACGCCGGAGATTGCCGGGGGGAAACGTGTGCGGATGAACGTTTCGACCTGAATGGGCGAATCTTCCCAAAGGAGAGCGCCTTCCAGTGCGAGCCGGCCACGAACGCTACTGCCATCAATCGTTCGATAGAAACCGTCCCGATTCATCTCCGTACGCGAAGATGGCGCACCCGTTTCTGCTTTTTTCTGTAGCTCGGATGACAAACGTACCCGGATGCGGGTAATTCCAACCTCAATGAGGTCTCCATCTGCCAAGTGCGCTTTGTTGATGCGCATTCCGTTCAAGCGAGTGCCGTTGGTACTGCCAAGATCGGTGACGGTCACACGACCATCGGAATCCACTTTGATAGCGGCGTGTTTTCGACTGATGTTCTCGTCATCGAGACGCACCTGTGCGCTGACAAGTTTCCCGATTTCAATGCGGTCATCGTCAAACCCCATTGACTCGCGAACATCATCGCCACTTAACAATTCTAGCTGGATCCGACCACTGGCCACAGAACCGGACTCCTAGATATCCTCAGCTGAGCGCACAATTTCTTTAATGAAGTCCATTCGGATTCGAATCAGACTTCGGCGTGCTTTTTGTCGCATGACTTCCACCATTGTGGCGTCAGGCTTTAAAACGTCCACTGTCACCTCATCGAGGTCAAAATTGAACTCTCGGGTCACAGGACCCTCCGTGTCTTTTGGAGGCGCCGCCATCAGCGCTGCGGACCACAATACACTCAAGAGCACAACAGTCACCGCAACCAATCGCATCCACGCATTAACCTTCTTCATGCAAACACACTCCACATCTCACGCACCGTGAGCCAAATAGTATACCCTAGACTTACTCTGTGGCCCAAGTACAAAGCCTCGTGTCCCATTGCGACCTCGTTGCTCAGACACCAAAATGCCACCAAAGTTCCATCAAAACGAACTCGGCCGCGTCATGGCGCGGTTTCGACCGGCGGTTCCGACTCACTTTCCGTTGTTGAGTCCGCTTTCCCCTCCGCCTTTGAGTCGACGGGGGTCGGCATCGTATCTGCCGGGGCTTCCGCAGCTTCTTCCTGTTCCATTCGGAGTACTTCAATGGTGCTATTGAGCCCCTTAATCCGCTTTTTCACTTCCCGCATCTTTGGATGCGTGGCGGGTGCAATGCGAAAAAACTCTTCGCAGCGAGCCAACGCATCGGCGTAACGCTCTTGGTATTCACCGTGTAGAATGCACAGATTGTATCGAGCGTTCACGCTATTGGGACGGACCCCCAACACTTTCTCGTAACCCTCCTGCGCTTCATTGAGGTCATTCAGTCCGCGATCAGCGATCGCATTGCCCATGGTGGCGTCAACATTGCCCGGCTCCAAAACCAATCCCGCCCGGAACTGCTCTCGCGCTGTGCTGAAATCCGAATAATTCAACGCCACCGAACCGTAGTTGAGGCGCGCTTCCACCAGAGCCGAATCATTCTCTACGGCTCGAGCAAAAGAACGAATCGCTTTGCGTACATCACCCAGCCGGATCCAGACCAAGCCCAATGTGTTGTGTATCGACGCATTGTGGGGATCAATTTCCAACGCTTGTTCACACACCAGGCGAGCGATCTGTTTCTGCCCGACGGCCAAATACGTCCGTGCGAGATTCTGGTACGCGTTCATGTCGTCGGCAGTACCAATCAATGTCTTTCGCGAGTATCCGACAACCTCTTCCCATGCCCCTCGCGCATGGGCATCCGAGGCCCGTACATTGTTCGCTGTCGCATTGTGCGCATCTTTGGCCATCGCTTGAGCCAAGTATGTGTTGGCCCCACCGCGACCCAATCTCAGCAACATCGCTCCAGCTCGACCCAATGCGGGCGCAAAGTCACCGTCTCTCTGAATAAGCCCTTTGTAGACCTGTAACGCCGCATCGAATTCACGCAAACGTTCGTGGATCAGACCCACATTGAACGTAGCCGCGACATTCGCTTCGCTGTTGCTGGATGCAAGATCGGAGAAACGACGAATCAGATCATTCGCCTGATCGCCTTGAGCGGACCAATCCCGGATCGACCTGGCGTGGGACACCAGCTGAGACAACTTCTCGATATGCGAGATGTTTTGCCAGACAGGCACACTACTATTGGCGCGTTGAAACACGGGTTGCGGGCGAAGCTCACGGGTGAATTTGTAACTCAGGTCCAGCCGTGCCAGATGCTTTTCCGCATTATCGCTGTATTGATTGAACCATTGTTTCTCACGGGACCGTTCCAGGCACAACTGATACGCTTCGATGGCCTGGCTTCGAATCTTGTTGGCTTTCTCGAAAAAATCTTCCTGCACCATCATCCGAGCCTCTTCGCCCAAACGTCTCGGAATAGGGGCACTTTCGATGGCCGCGGACAGATTTTCGTACGCTTGACCGATCCGATTGTACGCTGCAATTTCCCAGTGCGGTCGCTTAAAGGCAGCCACTTCATTGAGAATTTTGGTCGCTTCGACAATGAGATCCAACTTGCGGGTCAGCAACCGATTGAACTTCTTCTGCGGTAACTTGAGGCGTATGGCCTTCATCCGCGCCAACACCGTTTCGCCCTTACGGAACTTGGCCTCAGCAACCGCATCAGCCCCCATCACATCGATCTCAATGTCGCCTTTGGCTTTCTTAGCAAACTGATTGAAGAGTTCAATGGCCATGTCGAACGCCCGGTGGGCCTGCTTCTTCTTTTTCTTCATATTCCAATACGCTTTGCCAATCTTGGAATACGCAGCGATGACATGTTCGGGTTTGGCCTTATCGCCATAGTTCTTCAGGTATTTTCGATAGTGAACCACGACCTGCGACCAACGGAATTGATTCTCAAAGATCAGACCGACTTTGAAGGCGATGAGCGGCGCATCCTTACTGCCCGGGAATCGCTTGAAATACTCGTTGTACGCGCTGATCGCCTTGTCATAATGCCCCAAGGCCTGACGATACGCCGCTGCTCGTTTGAGCGCCTTTTCCAGACGCTTCGGGTTGTGCTTCGGATGGTTCTTGGCATAGAGCTCATAGTTGTCTGCGGCATAAGTGTACGCCGCAATGGCCTTGTAAATGGTCGCCACGTTGTAGAGCGCCTGCGGAGCGATGGGGGAATCACCCCGTTCATAATACAGATGTTCTGACGCTTCGAGCGCCTTGTCGATCAGCTTGGCGTTTCTGTACATGATGGCCGCATTGTTCAACGCACGGTCACCCAGCCTGGATTGTGGAAACGACTTGTAATAGTTCATGAAACAGTCGCCGGCTTTTTCAAAATTCTTGTCGAATTCCATCTGACGACAGCGGTTGAAGTCCCGAGCCGCCCGAATCTCTTTGATAACCTCACCCAGATCCCCAGAGGCAAGGACCGGATCTTGGGAGAATATTTCAGCCCACTTTTCGAGATTCTGGATATCACGAGTGACATTGAACACAGAGAGCAACAATCGGGCTGCTTCCGGTGTCGATGGGTGCTCTCGATGAGAACGGTACATCTCTTCCAGGTACGTCCTCGACTTGTCGAAATAGTTGTAATCATAATAGATTTGCGCTGCCGTATACTTGGCCTCCGCCACATCGTCTGCACCTTCAGGGGCCATCTTGATGTAGCGTGCGCATGCATTCACCAGCAGGGTTTCGGTCGCAGGGATCTCCTGCTCCTCATACTCGTCCTCTTCTTCCACAGACTTTTCGGTAGGCGCCACGACGTTGACCATTTTGAAGTAACTCAACAACACCGTGTGCGCCGCAGGAACGGCAAATTGACCCTCAGGTCGCAGCTCAATCACTCGTTCAAATAGTCGGGCTGCCCGCCCATACTCGCCCATTTGGAAGCCAAGAATGGCCACATTGTAGTTCATCGTGTAATAGTTCTGGGCGTCTGGGAACCACTTCAAATACTGCTCATACACATAGAGCGCCAGCAGTTGCGTGCTCTTATCGAGGGTTTTTTCCGCCTCTCGATGGTAATCGGTTCCGATCACCCCAAGCACTTCCTCCAATTCGAGCATTTCGGCTTTCTTGTCCTCGATGGGCATGCTGTCCAGGGTGGATTCAAGGGCGTTCGTCAGGTCTTTCAACTCGGCTTTTAGCCCCACCTTATCCCCACTCCGAAACGTGTTGTAGACCACTTGCCGACGATACTTCAGGGTCCGGTGGTCGTTTTCTGCCAGAACCTTGATGAGCTTCCTCAGCAACGCCGTCGAGTCCGTATAATTGGCGTCATTCCTGTAAATCGTAGACAGCCGCTCACAGAGCTTCACGTAGTATTTGGGTGCAATCTTCTTGAAGAATCCCACGGATTTAACGGGTGAACCGATGTAGGAATACGCCTCGACCATGTCGGATAGGGCTTCATTTTGAAGATCCAAACGATTGGGGAGGCCCTTGGCTTTTTGCGATGCAGTCCATCGAACGGTGGCGAGAAAGCTGTTGAGGGCTTTGTCTTTTTGGCCCAGGTTAAAAAAGCACCAACCGGTCTTATACATCGCAATGCCTTGAACCCGGCTCACGCCCCATTGTCGTACTTTGTCGAAATAGCGTATCGCCTCATCAAATTGATTGAGGGCAAAGAAGTAATCGCCAATGTTGAGCTGTGCGTCCGGGACGAGTTGACTTTCCGGCATTTCTCGAACCAGACGTTGGTAATACTTGTAGGCTTCGCTCGGCTGTCCGATCAGCGTCAGGTTGTGCCCAATGGCGTACAAGACCTCGTCCAGGTCCTTATAATCGGGGAAATTGCTCTCAATTTTTCGGTATTGTTCGACGGCTTTGAATTGCCACTGTCGTCGCAGTGACAACAAGCGCTTTTGCTCGCCTTGCAAGCGAGTCACTTCCGGCTTGTTCTTTTGTTCTTCCGCCTGAAAGATGGCCTCCAACAAGGTGTTGGACTGGCTCTGGTCAAAGTAATATTCGCTTTTCTGCCAAAAGAGATCAGCGATCTTGACCAAGATCAACGGATAATCAGGATCCGTCGGGTCCTCAAACTCAAGCATTTCGTTTGCCGTTTGGATGGCCGCTGCGAGCTTAACCGCCGCCAGACGCTCGCGCTTTTTTTGGGGCGTAGCGAAATCCACAGGGCCTTTGCGCTTCTCACGCGTTTTTTTCTTAGTCGCCGCATCTTTAAAGACCTGAACACCTGGGGTGTCCTTCGCCAGCTTACTGGTCTTTCTCTTCTTCTGGGCGTAGCCACTCTCAGCCAACAGCAAACCACACACGGCCACCGTGGTCAGAAAGCGAACACTCCGGTTGGATGCACACCACATAATCTACTCCAGCAACAGTAGGTCGGCTCGATAATCCATCAGAACGATCAAACCGACGAGGCCCCCGAACTATTTCGCATCTGAACAACGAGACTGAATAGCCACCGTATAGCTACCCAGTTCATCCTTCCAGTACTCGCCTTCGAATGGCCAATACATGTGTTCCTTATCAATTTCCAGACTACCTGCGGAAATGCCCACGTTTTCCTGGACGGCCCGATTTTGTTCAATGTCGCGTTTCTGGGCACTGAGAGTCTCAAATTTAACCTTCAGGGCATCGGTTAGATGACGACGCAAATCTCGATGCACCGATTGCAAACGACTCCGTGCCAGTGCGCCCACTTCACCCAGCACCAGCTCCCGGAATGCGGACAGTTCCGCCAAAAGGGATGCCGCAAGAGCGGTCATTGACGCATTTTGACTGAGCTTCTTGAGTGAGTGGATCTCTCGATTCAGATGCAAAATGAACCGAAAGGAGCGATTGAGCTTTCGGTCTGCCAACGCCGCATTAAATATTCGCTTCAGACGCAAGCTAAGGTCAGCACCTTGTTGGCTCATGCGAGCCAACCATGCGTAAAACTGATTGGGATCGCGGGGTACCTTCAACTGGGTGTCCAACTCTTTCCACAGATCGCGGTAACTCTTGATGAAACGATCGATCGACCTGAGCGTTTCGTCGTAGTGGCAGTGCCGATACAAGATGACCGATTCCAAAACCAGCGCCTCGGGAAAGTACTCTTCCTCAAAATATGGGGAGTTCAGCGTGTGCAAATTGCCCAAAGACCGACCATAATTGTCGATCTGGAAGTTACTCCAACTCACCTCAAGCAAGCTCTCCAACCAATCGGGCGAGTACTCTGGGATCTCGTTGTAGTACCGAATGGCCGCCCGGTAGTTCACGCTCGGATTCGAGCTAGGACCCGCGATGGTGTAATAAATTCGCGCCATACTGAGCAGAGCCATCCGGTACAGCTTCGCACCCACTTCGCCTTTGATCCCTTTGTCCTTCTCGTAACGCAAGATGGCTTTCATCGATTTGGAGGCCGGGATCGCGGCGTTTTTGCGCACATGCGTCACACCCTCGAGGTAGCGTGCCCGAAGATAGACATCTTGATTTTCGTGCTTCACCTGTCCCAAGGCACGCAGGGCTTCATCCAGATTTCCTTGATAGTAGTGGAACTGGCCCACATAGAAATTAATCTCACTCTTGAGCTCTTTGTTGTAGGCCGCTTCTTCATATTCCGCCATCCGCTCCAACGTTAAGGTCTCGCCGGGCGTTTTGCGGTGGACAGCGACCAACCACGGCAACACGTCATTGTAGCGAGCGTGCCGCGGCTCCGCATCCAACACACGTTCAAAATACGTATAGCTGGATTGGGAAAACCCCAACCGATACAAAGCGACACCCATCAAGTACTCTGCCTCGCGATAATAGCCTTCCGCCTCATCGCCTGTGTCGGTCACTTCCACGAGCTTCAGCAACGCTTCGTGATGCTGGTCCTTCCCCAAGAGTTCCGTGGCAGAGGCCGTCAAGGACTGATACTCCTCGACAGTGCGCAGTTCAGCATCTTCGAACTGCATTTCCTCTTGCGCAAAGGCGGTCATGGAAACACAACCAAGAGCCAGTATAATCGGGATTATAATCCGCAAAGGTCTCGCCACAAAGCCTCTCTTCCTTGAAGGAATTCCGTGTTCATGGTGCAAAGCCCCGATATTTTAGGGACCCAAAGCAAGACCTGTCAAGCTTACCGGCGTCGTTCATGGGCCTCCCGGGTCGGACGAAGCCGTGGGCATTTGAGCGCCGGTAGAGACCCGGTGATGGTCTGGCTTGACCCGTCGCAACGCCCTCGTTACGATCAGCGCTCTAATGGCGCAACAAGATAGCCCTATGCCTCAAACCGACACCACACCATCACCTGATTTGCAGCAGGTTGAGCTTGTAGTGGCCGAAATTTCTCAAGCCAAGACACACCTTGCTCGAGCCCTGAAAGCCTTTCAGACCGCAAGACGCATGGGATTTGTGGATTATCTTACGTTCTCAAAAGACGACATGAAGAACACGGGAGCCGAGGGCACCCACGTGCGAACCGCTCTGGAGGCCATTCGACACGCAGGGACCCATTTAGAAAGCGCCTCTCGATCGACTCTCGACTGGACCGACCCCACGCCGGAGTCCATTCGAATCAGCCATGCCCTCCGCCAGATGAAAGTGGAATTTCGGTCGCTAATGATTACAATTCGAAAACAACCGAATGCGCGACACATTTTGAAACACCTTAAAAGAGCGCTGGCGGCTGCGCCCATAACCACTACAGACAGCAAACGCTAAGAGGACAACATGCGAAACACAACACGGGCATTTTGGATTGGATTCGCTCTCTTGGCGGCGGTGGGATGCGAAGAAGAAGGGTTGTTCATGGAATGCCCGTTTGATGAAGCCATTGAGGCAAACTGTGTGTCCAGTGAAACGGGCGTTGCCCTGACCTGCATTGTCAAAGAGCATCCACAATGTCCCGAAGACATTTGCCTGCGCTGGGAAAGCGCAGCACAAGCGACATGCACGCAATCGTGCAAAGCGGCAACCGATTGCCCCAACGGTTCCCAATGCACGCCCTTTCAAGACAACGCCTCCACAGCGGATGAGACGACCACCGACTGTGCTCTTCAGACATGCTATTGCGTTCAGGACGCCGATCTAGGGCTTTAGTACGTCCGAACCCACTCGTCCGGCCGAAAGGCATCGCGAAGATGCCGGATACGTGGCAATGGCCTCAGCACCACTTCGACGATGGAAAACTCCAAACACCGGCCATGAGCCAAAGCCGGGTAACGATTCACAAATGCATCGGCACTTCCAACGATCCGCTTTCGCTTAGCGACCGTGACCGCCTCGGCCGGCGAACGCTCCCCTCGTCGCACGCGAGTCTTCACTTCCGCAAAGAGCAACGTCTTGAGGGACGTCGCAACAATGTCCAACTCCCCGGCTCGACAATGCCAATTGGTGGCGACCACCCGAAACCCACTCAAGCGCAACCAACCGCGGGCTAGTCTCTCGCCCCACACACCGCGACGCCGACTTCTTCGTTGTTTCTTCATCACCGACAAACATCATCGTGCAGTAGGCATGCCAAGGGACCCAGGGAATCTACACACGTTTTGGAAGGGCATGGTGGCGCGCCATGTGCCACTTTGGCACGCACTAGACCCACATTGGCATGGAAGCAAGCGCCTCAACGCCCAATTACCGGGGCTTCACTCCTCGAAATGATCGCCGATGGATTGGGCATGGTCCGTGCTCAATGATGGCTGCAAGGTGTGCTTTTGTCCCATATCCTTTGTGCTGCTCAAAGCCATAGTGCGGCCAGCGCTCGTGGGCCTCAACCATCCACCGGTCCCGAGTCACCTTGGCCAAGATGCTCGCTGCCGCGATGTTCTGACTCCGGCGGTCCCCACGAACAACCGCTCGTTGAGCCAGTCTCATGCTGGGGATCTCCATGGTACCGTCCACCAACACCAGGGCTGGTCGAAACCCCGCCCCAGTGGCCTGTTCTAGCGCCATGCGCATTGCCGAAAAGGTGGCGGGGAGGATGCCAATCCGGTCGATTTCTTCGGCCGACACCTGGGCAATCCCATAGGCCAAAGCCGCGCTCTGGATCACATCGAACAAGCCAACGCGCTTGGATTCGGAGAGTAACTTGGAGTCGGTCAGGCCCACCAAGGTGTGAGACGTAGGCAACGAAACCACTGCCGCGGTCACAGGGCCAGCGAGGGGACCTCGCCCCGCTTCATCAACACCGAGTAATGGATGGATAGAACGACGGCCCGCCCACGCTTCTAATTCGTCGGGCCGGTAGGTGTCTTTACGAGACGTCTTAGTCCACCTCGCGAATGCGGGCTTTCTTCCCTCGCAGTTCACGCAGGTAGTAGAGTTTCGCACGACGTACGCGGCCTTGGGAAATGACCTCTATCTTGCGAACCCGTGGGCTGTGTAAGGGGAAGATCCGCTCCACACCAATGGCGTAGCTGATTTTCCGGACGGTGTACGTGCTTCGGATGCCATCATCATGGCGGCGAATACACACACCCTCGAATATCTGAACACGCTCTTTGTCACCCTCGATCACTCGAACATGCACACGCAACGTGTCGCCAGCCCGAAATTCCGGAATGTCTTGTCGCGTTTCGCGAAGATCAATTTGCTTCATCAGATCCATGGTGCCCTCACTCGTAGACGCCAAATAAACGGTCGAGAATCACAACCACTGCTGCTCGAACTGAGAGATGGTTGTACCCACCGATTTCTTGTGGGCTTTCAATCGCCGGCAAGCGAATATCAGCCCGTTCAATCACTTCTGGAGCCATGCCATGGCCCGTTCCGAAGAGAAGAAGCGTCGGCTTCTCAGATTCTTGAAAAACCGTTCGAGCTTCTCCAAAGGACATTGTCCCTTCTCGCAGGCCTGCTCCAGTGACCACCAACGCCGGCTTGTGCCCCGTCTCGCGTTCAATCCACTCGATGGCGTCATCAAGGGAAGCCACAACTTCGGCACGTCGAAAGGCTTCTGCGCGAGTCGGCAATCGCTTCGCGCCCGGACCATCGGTCCAATGTCGAACCACTCGACTGACCAGCATTTGCTGGAGGTCAATGGGTGTAACTACAAAGAACTTCTGCACCCCGTAGGTGCGCGCCGCCCGTGACAAATCGTGGACATCCACGTTCGTCACCGCGGTTGCACTCACTTCCCCGAGCCGATTGAGCACAGGATAGTGAAGTAAGCCGAGAAAAATACTCAATTTTCCCTACAGATCAAGCAGTTTTTTTTCATTGTCCGACAGTTCAAGCTTTTCCAGCAGATCTGGGCGACGATCTCGGGTCAGAATTAACGACTGTTCATGTCGCCATTTCGCGATCGCCGCATGATCGCCATCCAGTAATATATCCGGTACCTTACACCCGCGAAACTCCCGGGGACGCGTGTATTGAGGATATTCCAAAAGCCCTCTTTCCAACGACTCGACAACCACCGATTGGTCGTTGCCCAACACCCCAGGAATTAATCGAGACACAGCCTCGATAATCACCAACGCAGCCAATTCACCACCATTGAGAACGTAATCCCCAATACTCAATTCGTCGTCGCAGCTGATCTGTGTCACACGGCAATCGATTCCTTCGTAGCGTCCACAAATTAGCACAATCGAGCCTTCATCTGCACGATCCGCAAGCGCTCGAGCGATGGATTGGTTGAATGGACGACCAGCCGGAGACAGTAGAATGGTTCGTGCCACAGGTGCTTGTGCGTTCTTGGCCATGGACTCCAGCGTGCACACGATCGGCTCTGCCATCATCACCATGCCGGCACCACCGCCGTAGGGGGAATCATCCACGGAACGGTGTTTGCCGAGCGCGTGATCTCGAATGTCATGGAGCCCAACATCAACCAGGCCGGACTGGATGGCACGGCCCAAGACCGACGTGCTGAGTGGTCCTTCGAAAAACTCGGGAAACAACGTTAAGACATCAAACTTCATAAGACGTCCTCAAAACGCTCTTCGATGTCATTGACCACAACCACGCGCCTCTGAGCCCGATCGATCACACAGACCATGTCCTCAATGACTGGGATCAGCAGTTCTCCTCCACCGCTCCGATCGATCACAAAGATTTCGATGTTCGTTCCAATCACCTGCTTGATCGTTCCGATCAAGTCACCGGCTTCCGTCTCCACGAGAAATCCCGGCATCTCATGATAGTAAAACTCCCCCTCACTGACTGGCGGGAGAGCAGACTTGGCCACAACGAGTGACCATCCTTTGCGTTGCTCCGCTTCGGTACGACTGGTTATCTCACGCACTTGTACGATTCGAACGCCTTTCTCACCAATGCGCTGTTGCCCGATGAGGTGAAGGGTTTCCTGCTGCCCTGCGGGGCCTTGGACAAGGAGCTCTTCCGTGTGATCCAGTTGGGTCGAATCGGGGTTGTACAGTACCAACCGGAACGATCCGTCGAGCCCCTTGGCACGACCCACACAGCCCAGGATGATCATCTCGTCGTTACCCGTCATGATCACACCCGATCAAAGAGCGCCCTGCGCGCGGCCTCCAGGACCGGACAGAGTGACGCTCTCTTGGACTGTTGAGCCAAAGATTGGGGGCGATTGTGGCTGAGATTGGGAAGTGAATCTTGGCGCAACGCACCACACACTTACTCGAGGATTTCCAGAACGGTTCGCTTACGAAGCTTGGTCGAAGCGGCCATGAGGATTGTGCGAATGGAACGAGCCGTACGCCCTTGTTTTCCGATCACTTTCCCCAAATCGG
>CAUZBV010000004.1:0-28838 GCA_963578115.1 Myxococcales bacterium | reverse complement strand
TCAGCCAGTTTTCGGGGGGGGGCACTGATTCTTGCTGCGTTAAGCGGTGGCGGGGCGATCGGTTTGGTGCTGGGTGGGATCAGTGCGTTCACCTATTTGGCGATTGTGATGCCCATCGTCGGCGCCCTGGCGTGTGGCGCGTGCTTAGCGATCGGCGTGCGTTGGTTTCGAACACCCATGCCGCGTCTTTCGATGGTCGCCGGCCTGGTCGCCGGCTCCGCTCTGATGATCGCTCTGCTGGCGGTTTCGCTGGCCAATGAGCGGGCAGCGATTGTGTATGCGGTGGAAACCAGCCAAGGCGTGAGCGAGGAGACCATCGAACGTGTGCTTCATGAGGAAATGAATGCGCGAACAGGAGGGCGGGATGGTGTGTTTTCGGCGCTGTGGCTTCGGGTACATAGCGGTATTCGGATCACGCCCACCCTTCAATTTGACGCCACACCCATCGGGAACGCTTTGATCCTGGCACTGGAATGGGTCTTGGCGATGATGATCGTGGTTCGAGTCCTTGTCGCCCGTGCGAGAGAACCCTTCTGTGAGGCTTGTGGGGATTGGTACACCCGGCGGCTCTTGGGGACGGCGCCTCTGGGCAGTTTACAAACCATACGTTCGACACTGCAGGACGGACAATTTCATCGGCTGGGTCGTCGACTGGATCCATCAACGAAGGTGCAGGCACTCACCGTTCATAGTCACTTTTGTTTGCAGTGCGACACCCAACCGGTTGTGTTGGAATTGGAAGTGAGGGAGCCGGGCGCCAAAGCGAATATTGTGGTGTCGGTGACCGCGCCGTATGAGGCGCTCGATGATGTGCTGGACAGTCAGGCCTTGGCGTCCGGCCAATTGGGCGCGGTTGCGGAGCCGTAGCGCGTAGACTGTGCGCTTAGAGTGGGATCCCTTCGCCGACCAAGAGAACGGGGATGTCCTCGCTGATCGGGTACACGAGGGCACCATCTTCACGAAGCAGCGCGTCGGTTAGCGGTTTTTCAACGGGGTTGCCATCCGCATTGGTCACGGAGCCCTTCACAATACGGCCGTTGAGCTCGGTCAACGTGCTCTGGGGGCACTGGGTCAAAGGTTGATGTGTCTCGGGGCACACCAAGAGTCCCAACAACTCAGGCGATATGGTCACGGGTGTCTTCTCCTTCGTTGTTCGCGGGTACTTCGCGAGCGTTCCTTGTTGCACAAGTCGGCGCAAATCATCGCATCCTCCGATGAAGTTGTCGCCCAGAAATATCATGGGAACTGTGCGATGGCCCGTCTCAAGCCGGATGCGCTCACAGGCTGCAGGATCATCCGAACAGTCGACTTCGACAAATGCCACACGTTCATGCTGGAGGATCCGCTTGGCAGCCAAGCAGTACCCACACAGTGGGCGGGTATAGATGGTGACGACGATGTCGTTCTTGGCGCTCATGTTGTCGAGACTATAGGCCGTTGACAGGCTTGGGTTCAAATAAAATACTATCGAGGAATGCACATCGAATGCACCGACAAGAGGGGCGAGCCGTTCATCATTCGTGACGCGACCGCCGACGACGCGCTCGCGTTCATGCAGCATATTCGTGAGATTTCCGCCGAGCCGAACCGCCTGGTGGGGTTTCCCGATGAGCGTGCGAAAGACGTGGAAACCCAGCGCAAGATACTCCAAGAGATTGTGGACGATCCCGGTCATTTGTTCGCGTTTGCCATGATGGACGGAGAGCTCATTGGCACCATCGAACTTCAATGGGAGCTCGTGCGTCGTCGCATGGCCCACGTGGCGTCCATTGGAGTGACCGTGAGCGCGAGTTGTCGGCGACGTGGGATCGGTCGAATGCTGATCGAAACCATCATCCAGCAGGCAGAAGAGAGGGGTCTCCGCAAGATCAAGTTGGAGGTCTTTGCGCAAAACCAGGGACCGATTCAACTCTATCAGACCCTGGGGTTTCGAAATGTCGGGCGGTTGCGCGACGAAGTGATGCGCAACGACGGGACCTACGACGACGTGATCATCATGGAGCGTTTTCTGTAAGCCAGCCCCAGCAGCACGACCACAAAGAGAATCCAGCCGACTCCCGTGGGTGTGGCTTGAAAAGTCACCTGGCATCCACCGCCGGACGAGCCTCCTGAGGAGGGACTCGGTGGAATGGTGGCGCTCCCGTCCGCTGTGGACCGACCGTCGGGTACGGTGTTGCCAGCGTCCGGGGCAATGGGCCCGGCATCGGTTGTGGTCTCGACCACTTGTGGGTCGTCAATGGGTGGTGGTGCATCTTTGGGATGACATGCTCCCTTCATGGGATCATCACTCAGGTTCAGAGCGATGCAGGTCGCCCCGTTGGAGCAACCCAAGAAGTTGGTGGCCTTGCAGTCTTGGCGACACTTCGGACCCGTTCCGTCCGTGTCGGCACACACCAGATCCGGAAGGCAGTAGGCGGGGCCACCGCAGTCATCACCCTGGGTTTTCCCCCCATTGTTTTCCGTGCACGCGCCCACGACCTTGTTGAGCCAGGGTTGCCAAATCCATTCGCAAAACGCGCCTTGTTCACAGGCGTCGTATCGCACGTCGCATTTGACTCGACAGATCCCTGTGGTGTCTCCCTTCGCTAGATACAGGCATGTGAGCCCGCTCATGCAAGTCTTTGCCCCATCACCACAGGCGTCGCCGGTTTTGCCCTGTGCGCCCGCATCACACACGCCAGCGAGCAAACAGTTCCCTTCATAGGGGCAATCTTCGTTGGTGTCACACAACTCCGAGCAATACCCGAGAAAAGGGACGCACAGTCCGTTGGCGCAGTCGGTGATCTTGGTGCACGCGTCGCCGTGTTTGCCCGAACCCAGCTGCACGCACTTTTCACCCATACAGGACATGGTTCCAGGACACTGACTGTCGTTGGTGCATGTTTGGGTGCAAACGCCCTCACCGTCTCCGATGCCGATGCATTCAAAGGACTCACAGTCTGCGGGCGATTCGCAGGGCTCTCCCAGCCCTTGGTCGCCCTTGGGGTAGCAGATCCCGTCGGCGTCCTTCCCGATGCATTTCATGCTCGACGGGCAACCGGCATTCCCTCCGGCCAAGGGATTGCATTCCTTGCTGCACACCGCCGAATCGGGCAAGACCAGACAGCGATTGCTGCTGCACGTGTCGTGGTCGTAGCAATAGTCTCCGATGGCGATATTGCCGCCGGTGGGTGCGCAGTGTTCATTGTTCGGGATGCATTGAGAGGTAGAGACTCCGGGTACGTTAAAACATCCGTAGCCATCGGGGCAGGGCGAGTTGGCTCCGCAATCTTGGCCACAGAACGCGCCTTCATCACCGTATGAAAAACATACGCCGGTGGTGCAATTGCTCTTCTCTTTGCATGCGTCGCAGACTTGGCCCTGGGTGAACGGGATCGCGGGATACAAGAAGCAAATGCCTCGTTTGTCGTCGTCGTGAAGGATTTGGGCCTCCTCACTCTTTCCTGGTGACGAGGTGAAAAACATCGTGGCAAAGCGTTCCCGCGTATGATTCAGGCCGATCGCGTGGCCAATTTCGTGCGTGGCGACAGCCTGGACATCCACCTTATTGGAGAAAGGATCATCGGCGCCCGAGGTGGTCCATTCAAAATGTTGCCCGTTGAAGAAGATCTCGACCTTGTCGATGCCCTGGCCGGGACCGTTCATCTTCCAATTGGTCGTGACGCCCATGGCATCTTGAACCGTCATATTCCAATTGGTTTCGAGCCACCGGATGAAGATGTCCTTGTTGGGGTTGAATGATTTGACACCCCCAAACAAGAAGTTGAGATCGGAACAAGAGACCGCTTTCCATGCATCAAAAGCGGCCCCGATGGCGTCTTCGATTTGATCCGGGGAGACATCGTCGGAGCCATTGGAGGCCACATACCATTTCACCGTGCTCTTAAGCCACGTTCGGTGGTACCCCCAGGAGTCATACAGGACGGTATAGGCCTTCGCTGATGAGTGGGACATGCCCAGAACAACGATACAAGTGATCGAGGCCAATAATCGGGAGGAAAAGCGATTCATGGCTATTTCTCCATTGTCTTGGCAATGGCCCGAAGTTCCCGTGTGAATGCGTCAAAGTCGAGCGTCGTTCTGGTCTTGTTGATGGGGCGGTGGATGCCCACTGGTTGCGTGCGATGAATTCGATGAACACCGGCCAAATCGCGCGTCACGATGGTTTTCCCCTTCCGCTGAACGACGCCGTATTTTCCTTGGATCATGCCCACAACGTAGTGGAATTGACCGTCGGTGCGCAGAAAGAGCAGGACTTCTTCGCCGATCCGCATGGGTGCTGTGCCGACCACGCTCATCTCCACTTTTCCGACCACACCGCCAAGTTGGCGCACAGTCAGCGTCTTTTTCTGGGATCGCCCCACAATGACCGATTGAATGGCGAGGGTCGTGTCGGTGTAAATGACGCTCTTGTCCGGGCTCCATGTGCCCGTTCTGGCGAGCACTTTCCCCCGAACACAGATGGCTGCCTCGCGCACCATGTCTGTTGTGCTCAGCGAGCGGACGGTGGTGGCCGATGCGGTCAGTGGAGCAAGCACCAAGAGCAGAAGAGAGCCCAGGAAAAGGGCGTTTCGGTACAGTTTCAAACGACTACCTCCTGCATCGGCGACGGGTATTTTCGATTGCCCAACAACGTGGAGCGAAGGATTCTACCCTGTCCCACACCTCGGCTCCAAGCAGTACTTTCATAGGGCATCCTTAAATGGCGTGATAGCAGCCGGATCGCGTGTCTACACACACGTTATTTCCCGATGATGAGTCTGGCGTGCGGAATATGCCGTGCGCTGCTTTTTTCGTAAAACTCGTATGCGTATGAAACGGTAATTCGGTACCCGAGTGCGGTTTTTGTTCGCCCTTTTTCGATGGTGACGGTCTTCTCTCGCTCGTCCCCTTTGGGCTCCCACACGCGCACTTTGGCTCGTCCGATCCGTTCGGTGCCTTTGTCCGTTTCGATTTCGTCCCATCGGGTTTCAAGCAACGTCAGCAAAAAGGGGCTCCCCTCGATCCATACGGTACCCATTCCTTTGATTTCCAACGTCGCGTCCAACTGTACTGCGGTGCCGTAGCCCGAGAGATCGACGGGCGGAGGGGCTGTCACTTCCACGGTCTTCTTGGGGGGGGGAGCACAGCCGATTCCGAGGAGAAGTACCGTGATTAATCCAATCCAGCGCATGTGTTTTCCTCCAGACAACGGCGGAGTCTATCATGGATTGGGACGATTGCTACCCGACCCCCTCTAGCGGGCGGGGGCCGACTGCACTATGCTTACACGAGATGGAGTGGTCATTTCCAAGAACCTTGACGGAAGGTCGCCTTGTGCGGCGCTACAAACGTTTTCTCGCCGACGTGGAGTTGCCATCGGGCGAGGTGGTGGTGGCGCACTGTGTGAACACGGGGCGGATGCTTGGATGCAGTGATCCTGGCTCCATGGTTTGGCTTGAGCCTGCGCCGCCCCAATCCAAACGAAAGCTTCAGTGGACTTGGGTGCTGACGAAAACGCCAAGCGACATCATGGTGGGTGTGCACACCGGTTACCCCAATCGCTTCGTGGCGGAGGCACTTCGCCAGGGCTCCCTCGCTTCGTTGAAGGGATATGCTCACGTGCGCACCGAAGTGCGCATGGGGGCATCGTCGCGGGTAGATGTGTTGTTGACTGATCACGAGACGTGTCCCCAATGTTGGGTCGAGGTGAAAAATGTCACTCTTGCCCGGGACGGCGTCGCGTTTTTTCCCGATGCGGTGACCGAGCGGGGCCGCAAGCACTTGGACGAGCTCTCCGCCCGTGTTGCGGAGGGCGACCGAGCGGCCATGGTGTTTGTGGTACAGCGAAGTGATGTGCACTCTTTTCGACCGGCGGATGACATTGACGCGCGTTATGGTGAAACGCTACGTAGTGCGGTGGAAACCGGAGGGGTGGAGGCCTATGCCCTCCGTGTGGAGCCGTCACCTTCGGGTTTGCGTCTCTTGGATCAGATCCCTGTGATGTTGTCGGAGTGAATGAATGCCCATCGTTCACAATGTCGAAGTGCCGTTGGAAGAGACGAACGATCTAACACGAGTTGCTGCGCGCGAACTGGGTGTTGATGTCGCCTCGATCCGGGATGTGGTGGTGATACGACGCTCCATCGACGCACGTGGGCGACGGGCGCCTCGATGGGTGTTGTCATTGCAGGTGATCGGGTTGGAGGACGAAGCTCCTGCTGTGTCAGAACGCGCTCATCCCTTGCCAGAGCTTCGTCGTCGTCGTCCCGAGCGCGTGGTTGTGGTGGGCGCTGGGCCGGCTGGGCTCTTCGCCGCGTTGCGACTGGCCGAAGGCGGCCTGTCACCCATTCTTATTGATCGAGGCAGCGCCTTGGAGCAGCGCCACGGACGGGCCCGCAGATTGCGTGCAGAAGGGGTGTTGGATCCCGAGAGCAACCTGTGTTTTGGGGAAGGCGGGGCAGGGGCGTATTCCGACGGAAAACTCTACACCCGAAAACGTTCTCCTCTGGTTCGCGAGGTGTATCGGCGCTTGGTGGAATTCGGAGGGGATCCGAACATCTTGGTGGACGCCCATCCACACATCGGAACCAATCGTCTCATTCCACTACTACGTCGCATGCATGATCATTTGGTCGCGATCGGCGTTGAAATGCGCTTCGACACGCGACTGGATGATCTCCTCATTGACGAGGGTGCGTTACGTGCCGTCGTTGTTGGTGGCGATGAGATCGCAACGGACACGCTGATCCTGGCAACGGGACATTCTGCTCGGACCACCTATGCCATGATGGCAGAGCGTGGTGTTCTGTTGGAGTCCAAGCCCTTTGCGGTGGGCGCCCGGGTCGAGCACCCCCAATCGCTCATCGACCGCATCCAGTTTGGCGATCACGCAGGTCACCCGGCGTTGGGCGCTGCAGAGTATTTCTTGCGCTGTAAACAGGGAGGCCGGGGTGTGTATTCGTTCTGCATGTGTCCCGGAGGGTTCATCATTCCTACGCCGACCGAGCCAGGTCACCTCAACGTCAATGGGATGAGCAATCAGGCGCGGAAAAATCACTTTGGCAACGCGGCACTGGTGGTGACGGTGGGGCCGGAAGATTTTGCACCGACCGGCAATGCGCTCGATGGCCTTGCGTATCAACGGAACATCGAACGCCAAGCGTTTGAGGTGGGCGGGCAGAACTACGCGGCTCCCGCCACACGACTGACGGACTTTGTGGCGGAGCGTGGATCGACCACCCTTCCGACACGAACCAGTTATCGTCCGTCATTGACACCCGCTGACATCGCCTCTGTGCTTCCGCTCCATATTGTGGGTGCGCTGCGGAGTGCCGTGGTTCAATTTGAACGACAAATGCGCGGGTATCTCACCAATGAGGCTGTGATTGTCGCGGCCGAGACGACGACATCGTCTCCGATTCGAGTGGTGCGCGGTGAGGACTTCCAGTCGCTCACGGTTCAGGGTCTCTATCCCACGGGCGAAGGGGCGGGGTATTCTGGGGGCATTGCCTCCAGCGCCATGGATGGAATTCGCGTGGCGGACCGGATCATCGCGACCCCCTGACGATACGAAGGGCTCAGGGGGAACTCTTACGCCAAAGTTCCCACGCTCCCGGATCCGGGCCGTACTTCTTGCCAGTGATGGTTTGCAGCGCCCACAGGGTGGTCTGGGCGAGGTCGTTGTTGGGCGCGTTCAATAGTGGGATCAAGGCATCGACCGCCGCCGTTGCTCGCGCGCGACCCAAGGCGGTCACCGTGGCGGTCACAATGGTCGTGTCGTCTGATTGAAGCAACGAGCCAATGACTTTAAACACCTCAGGGATCGACCACTGGCCCAGGGCCCACAGTGCGTGTTTTCGCAATTCAAGGGTGTGTTCGGATCGTTTGGCGATCAAGCCCAACGCAGGGATGGCCCTGGAGTCACCCAGAGAAACGAGGCTGTTGATGACCGTCTTTTGTAGTGTTTCGTCTTGGGTGCGTTGAATGAGCAAGGGGACCACTGTGGTGTTGTTGAGCATGCCCACCGCACGCGTTGCCGCCAGCCGAACGATGGCCGCCTTGTGATGCATGAGAATGGACAGGGGGGCGATCGCGCGGGAGTTCGTGAGTTGCCCAAGCGCTTTGGCGCAGGCTGCGCGAACGGAGGGGGCGGTGACCACAACCAAGGATCGTCGAATTAAGGGGTCCACTGCCGAGGGAACACCGATTCGCCCGAGATTGCCCGCTGCCGCACTCTGTACCGCCATGGTGGGATCGTTGAGCGCTTTGATGAGCTCGGCGACCGACTCTGAACGTCCCAACGTGCCCAACGCATTGGCCGCGTATATGCGATTACGGGCATCGGTGTGCGGATCCACTACCACGCGACGCAAGACGGGAACGGCGCAGCCATGCCGAATCCGTCCAAGCGCACCATAGGTCTCGCCTCGAATGGCGTCCGGGGTGTCCGCGAGGCTATCGACCAAGGTCTGACACCGCTCCCCGGCGGTCCCCAACTCGTCGCGAGCCGCGATGCGCGCCGCATTGTCTCGTACTTGTTGGGTCGCCGAGCGCAAGCCCAGACGAATCGTCTTCATGGCAGCGGGTCCCTCTTTCAGCAACGCCGCCATTGGGGCGCACTTCGAGGGATTCAGGGCGGGGCATTCGATGGTGTCATCCACCCGAACGGTCCCGGCCTGTCCGAGTGCGGGTAAGGCGACCAAGCACACGAGCAGGATCCAGGCCCCGCGGCCGAAGCGTGGCCCACAAGCCCTACTCATCGGCGCATGATGATCAACGGTCATTTTCTTCTCCTGGGACCGGAGGTGTCTCGGCTTGGCGGACCAAATACGGTCCCAACGCCATGCGATCGATTCCACTGGCCAAGAATGCTCGGACGGCATCCTGAGCAGAACAGACAATCGGTTCTTTGTGCATGTTGAAAGAGGTGTTGATCAGGCTGGGAGTACCGGTTAACTCGAAGAAATTCTGTACGATGGCATGGTACTCCGGGTTGTCCTCTTCATGAATGACCTGGGGGCGTGCGGTGTTGTCCAGATGAACGACGCCTGCCGATCGGGACTTCATCGCGTCCGACACCTCAAAGGTGATGGTCATGTATCGTGCGGCCAACTCCCCGCCCTTCATATTCGGATAACACGCCGGTGCGTGGCTCGCGAGGGTGACCGGCGCAAAGGGCATGAACTCCGTTCGATTCAACTTGGCGTTGAGCCAATCATTGACCGAGGGATCGTCGGTTCGGTAGAGAATGGAGCGATTCCCCAACGCACGCGGCCCATATTCAAGACGTCCACTGACCCGAGCGACGACCTTCTTTGCCGCGAGCTCTTCAGCCACGGCGCGGGCCAAGTTTGCAGGGCGTTCGTGTGGGATCTTGGCCTCTTCCAAGGCCTGTTCAATGGAGTCTTCGGACAGATCCGGGCCCAAGTAAACGCTCTTCAGTCGTTGGTTCGTGGCCATCCCCGCTTGGGCGAGATGGGCCAACCCTGCTCCCATGCTGATGCCCTGATCCGTCATGGCTGGATGGATGAAGATCCGGTCGATTTCGGGCAGTTGGAGAATGCGTTGATTGACCACCACGTTGGCGAATGTACCCCCTGCAAGCACCACATCTCGCAACCCCAGTTCTTGGGCGGCCCGCTGCACGTAGCGCACCATGATGTCTTCCAACCGTTTCTGCGTCGCGGCCGCAACGTCTTCGGGTTTGAACGCACTCAATGCTTTGTAGGGGCCCCGACGTTTGCTCCGCCACAGCAAGTCTGGAGTGACAAATCCGGTTTCGTCTTCGTTGAGGTCGAAGAGTTTGGAAACGGTCTCGTAGGCGGCGGCGGGATCTCCGTAGGCCGCCAACCCGGTGACCTTTCCAGCCATCAGGTTGTGGTACCCGAGCAGTTGAGCGATCTCGCCGTAAAACTGACCGGGAGAATGACGTGCGGTGGAGCCATATTGAAAATCGCATAGCCCATTGCTGCACAGGAAGATCTTGGATGAATACCCGTCGCCCATGTTGTCGGCGGTGACGGCGATGCAGTCGGAGAATCCACTGGTCAAGTACGCGGAATACGCGTGTGCCGTGTGATGATCGACAAAGGGCGCCAATTGCGGAAAACGCCGCTTTAGCATCATCTCGCTCAATCGTTCGGTCGCCCAAGCGACCGCGCCACCTCGTGCCATGGCGGACTGCAAGTAGAGATACGATTTGTGGACCACCCCGAAATAATCGTGCTCCTTTGTGGGGAGCATCTTTCGGGTCATTCGAGGCAAGAAATGATGCCGATTGGCAGGCAGGACGACATCGATGTCGCTGATGTCCAGCCCAAAGGTGTCAAGGCATCTTTGGACAGAGAGGCTCGGGAATCCACCGGCGTACTTCACGCGGCATAAGCGTTCTTCAGCCACCGCATACACAGGGACGCCATCACGAAACAGGGTTGCGTTCGCGTTGGTGTCTTCGTGAATGCTTAGCAGCCAGTGGACGCTTCGGTCTCGCTTTGGTTGCGCTTTCTCCAATGGTGTCTGATTCCCGTGGCCAACAAAACGACTGTGCTGGTGCTCAGTAGTAGTGTGAGGTTGATGTTTGTTCGCAAGATCATGGCGAGGGTGAAATACAGTATGGGCAACCCAAATACACCGAGCACGAGCCCTATGGTCACCCAGGCCAAAACATCGTGTCTCTCCAGCGCGGTGGTTGCCAAAGCCAGACCCGGGACGATGGTCACGTAACAAAAAACCAATGTATCCAGTGCGAACGATCCAGTCACCGCGCCATAATACGGGAGGGGGATCGTTTCATCAATGTCCTGCGACTTCTGTCGTTCATTGACCGCGCGTTCGCGGTTGACAGGGACGGTCATGGAACGGCAGTCTAGCCACGGAGGGGGCCGACACAAGGCATGGCTTTTTATTCAAAAACCGTATTCGACCATTTTCGAAATCCACGGAATGTGCGTTCCATGGAGCATCCCGATGGTGTCGGACGGGCCGTCAACGAAGCTTGCTCGGATGTGGTGACAATCTACATTCGGGTGAAAGCGGATGTCATAGAGGACGTCAGCTTCAAGGCGCAGGGCTGCGTTGCGTGCATTGCCGCCGCCAGCGTGACGACCGAGTTGGTTCAGGGTAAGAGCCTGGAGGACGCCCTGTTGTTTGATAAAGATCGTATTTTGGACGTGCTGGGTGAGCTTCCTCCCGTCAAAGTGCAGTGCTCCATGATCAGTCCAACCGCCTTGCATGAGGCCATCCATGACTACAGAAACAAATAGGAACGAGTCGGGGACCGACTTGAGCCTCGTCATCGCTGCGCACAACGAAGTCGGCACCATTGCCGATGTCGTTTGTCGCGCTCGGGACGTCATCGGGGTTCATGCCGAGATCATCGTGGTCGATGACGGGTCAACGGATGGGACTCGTCAGGCAGCGCTGGATACGGATGCCCGAGTGGTTCATCTGTGGCCCAATCGGGGGAAAGGCAAAGCGCTGCGCGCGGGTGTGGCTCAGACGAGCGGTCGTTGGGTGATCTTTTTGGACGGAGACGGCCAGGACGATCCTGCGGACATTCCACGCTTGCTCCAGGCGGCCACCGATGACGTGATCATGGTGAATGGCTCACGTTTCTTGGGTTCATTGCGCGAGGGCGCGATCAATGGACCGAACCGGATCGGAAACATTGCCCTCACGTGGCTGATGAGCGTGCTCTTTGGGCATCGGATCACGGACAGCCAGGCGGGGTTTCGGGTTTTTCGTGGCGATGTGGTTCGAAACTTGTCGCTGCGCAGCACAGAATATGAAATCGAAACGGAGATGTTGGCCAAGGTCTTACGCCGAGGACACCGCGTGGTGGAAGTGCCTGTGACGCGGTATCAACGCGGCGGGGGTCACACGGATTTCCGCAGAGTTCGCAATGGGTTGCGCATTTTGGGGACAATGCTGCGGGAACGGTTTGCCTGACCCTCCATAGGTCACGTATGATGCGACCATGACACCCGTCAATACGCCGATTCGCATGGGGATCGTGTTTGGTACGCGTCCCGAGGTGATCAAGCTCTACCCCATCTTGGTCGCACTGGAGCCCTATGTGAAGTCGGGTCGTGTGGTTGTGCGCACGGTGAGCACAGGTCAGCACGAATCGTTGCTCGAACAGGCGCTCTGCCTCTTTGGCATCCAACCGAATTATTCGTTTGAGTTGATGCGGGATGGATTGAGCCTGTCGGGGTTGCACGCGTCGATGGTGCAGAGCCTCAGCACCGTCTTGAACGACGAAAAATTCGACCATGTGTTGGTGCAGGGAGACACCTTGACGGCGTTTTCGGCGGCGCTGGCCGCGTTTTATGCGCGCATCCCGACGAGCCACGTGGAGGCTGGCCTCCGCACTTGGGATCCTGCCCATCCCTTTCCTGAGGAAATTCATCGTCGCTGGATCACCTTGGTGGCGACCCACCATTTCTGTCCAACCACGTCCGCTCGGCAGAATCTGCTCCGAGAAGGGGTGGCGGCCAATCATGCCATTGTGGTGGGCAATACGGTGATTGACGCCATGCGATTGGTTCAAGATCGGGTCCAAAGCGCGGCGGATCTCCCCCCTGCTCTCGGGCAACGACTCTTTGTGACGACGCACCGGCGCGAGAACCTGCCCAAGCTTGAGGAGGAGATCCTCCCGGCCATTCGAGCGGTTGTCGAAGCCCGCCCCACGTTGGATGTGGTGGTGAGTGTGCACCCCAATCCATTGGTCCAGCAGGCGGTCCAACGGCAACTGGGTGGGCATCCGCGCATTCATCTCATGCGTCCACTGGACTACACTGAGTCCTTGGCGTTGGTACGGGACGTCACACTGGTGGTGACGGATTCCGGTGGGTTGCAGGAAGAAGCCACGGCGTTGGGGACGCCGGTCATGGTGTTGCGGCGTGTCACCGAACGAATCGAGGCGTTGGATGCGGGTTGTGCGTTGCTTGTGGGGACCGATGCCGTGGAAATTGCGACACGCATTGGCCACGTGCTCGATGACGACGTAGTGCGCGAGCGGATGGCCCATCCCAGCAAGGTATTTGGAGACGGGCATGCAGCGGAACGAATCGTCTCTCACCTGATTGGGGAGATCGTCTGACCAGAACCTTCCCATCCGTTCTCCTGGGGCTCACGGTGGCCACGCTTGTACTCGGATTCATTCGGTTTGATGGCCCCGCCGGCGGGTATTGGGATACCTACATTACGGCGCCCGCCATGTTCATGAGTGGGACACCGGTCGATTTTCGAAACGCCGATGGAACGCCCACTCACACCATCACACTCGAAGGGGTGTTGCCCGATGATCTGATCGACCGGGACACCTATGGAATCATCACCAAAGATCAGCGGGTGGGCGGGGGGATCGTTGCTGCCCCCATGGTCGCGATCTTTGGACAGATCGGATTTCGCATCCTATTTGCGCTGGGGTTCGCGCTCATCCTTCCACTCTCCGTGTTGGTGTGGCGCCGCCTGGAGCTGGGCACCGACTGGGCGGGTTTGGCGGGTGGGGTGATGCTGGCGTGGAACCCCTTTGTGCTGAGCATCGATCGTCTGAACGCCAACATGTTTGCGCTGCCGGTGATGTTGGCGGTGTTGTACATGCTCCTTGAGCGCCCGCGACGACTACGAAGCCTCGTCTTGTTGGGCGTCCTCTTTGGTGTCTTGGCCGGCATTCGCAATGAAGCCATCTGTTTTGTTCCCGCCATCGTCTATTGGTTTCTGCGATCCGATGAACACTCGACGTTCACGACTCGTTTTCGACACCTGACCGTGGTGGGGGTCTTGACGGTCTTGGTGCTTGTCCCCGTATTCTATTGGAAGTGGTATGCCTTCGGTCATCCCTTGATGCATCCAAGCCAGTATCCGCACTTTCAGGGGTTTCGGCCTGAGTTTTATCATCAATTGTTCGGCGGCGGATTTTGCTTCAACGGTTTGTTCAATTGGCCGCTTCACGACACATTCGTACGGACACCCCATTTTGGGTACCCCACCTATTTGCTCTTTCCTTTGGTCACCATTCGAGCGATGGGCGTCGTGGGTGTGGCCATCCTTCTGGTTGGAATGGGGCGTTTGTGGCGATTGCATCGGGCCGTCTTTTGGCTTCTGCTTCTTTGGATGGTGCCCATCTACGTTTTGTTTGGCCCTCAAGAAAACTGGGAAGAGGTCAAAATGACCTTCATGCTCCTGGCCTATCCGCCTTTGGGGCTGGCATTTGCCGTGGGTATCCACGGTATCTGTCGCCGCGCCCATTGGCGGCGCAGTCTGGTCAGCGTGGCGGTTGTATCGCTCGTTCTATTTGCCGGCGTGCGATCGGTGGGTAACCTGGACGTTCCAGCGGATGAGCGGTGGTATCAACGCTTTCCAAACGCGTCACCGGACAACCCTTCGTCCCAGCCGGGGCTGGCCGCCGTGGATCGCAACGACCATGTCTACTTTGAGAGTCACGAATCGGTGGAAGAGATCGTTCGCGAGCGGGCCAAACTCACAGCCGGTTGGCCGTGGCCCATGTCGTATTTGCCCAACCGACTTCAATTCGAACATGCTCAGGACTTGATTGGCAAAGAGTGGGATTCTCGTACACTTGAAGTCGAAGAGGTATGGGATCATATTTACCGGCAGCTTCCCACTAACCAGATGCGCGATCCGCGTTGTCCAGCACGCGTGGATCCGAACGCACAAGAAGAGGAAAATTGAGATGTCGGGTGAACTGCGAATCACGTTTATTCGGACCTCCTCGCTGCTCTTGGAATACGAAGGGTATACGGCGCTGACGGATCCCTGGTTTCAAATGACCATGCGGGGATTGCCGGTTTTTCGACGACCCGGTATTGAGCTGGGCGACCTTCCCAAAATCGACGGCATCATCGCCTCCCACCTGCATCGCGACCATTTTGAGCGCGCTGCCGTACAGACGATGATTCATCCGGATCTCGAAATCGCCGGCACCATCGGAACCGCGAAGTATTGCGCCAAGATGGACGTTCCTGCGATCCATGAAATGGCGCCGTGGGATACGTGCGAGATGGGGCCGCTGAAGCTGACGGCGACCCCGGCGGAGCACACTGGCCCCTTGCCTCCTGAGGTGAATTTCATCATTCAGTGTGGGCAATGGACGGTCTTCTTCGGGGGGGACGCCCGGTGGAGCGATGCCTACAAACAAATTGGGGATCGCTTCCCGGCCATTGACGTCGCCATTCTACCCATTGGTGGCACCCTGATCTTTGGCAAGCGAACGACCATGAATCCCACGGATGCCGTCCGTGCGTGCAATTACTTGCGCCCACGGTGGGTGATTCCCATTCATGAAGGAGGGGAATGGCTGCCGGTGCCGCCGGCCAGCTGGCATCCAGGACGAAACAAGCACTTTGTGAAGGCCCTGGAATCCTCACGACTTCCTAGCGCCGCTGTGGTGTTGGCTCCGGGGGAACGTGCGACGTTTACGCCGCAGTCCGCTCCTGATCGGGATCGCTGGACGCCGGCTCTATCTCACACTCCATAGGTTCGGCTTCGTCGAGGCGCCCATTGACGTTGATGTCTTCCATACGAAGCACCTCTTTTCCCTCGGCCAAGAAGACGCCACGGTGAAAATCTCGGACGCGCCGTAGTCGCGGTATTGGAATGGCAGCCAAATGCAAGCCGGCTGCGACGGTCGAATGATACCCAAAGAACACAAACAACCCCACCATGTATCGTGGCCAGGAGATCTTCTTTCCTGCATTTTTTCCGCCGCAACAATTGGCCATTAGCTCACCAC
Source organism: Myxococcales bacterium (assembly GCA_963578115.1). GTDB lineage: Bacteria > Myxococcota_A > UBA9042 > CAUZBV01. Next base: position 13,102 of record CAUZBV010000004.1, on the reverse strand, counting down.
CGCTCTTTTGGAGATGACATCGTCTTCGCCATCCATTGCTTCGATTTGTTTCGACCGATCGGCCAAGAGATCGTCCAGCTTGACGCCCAGGTTCTCAAACCATCGTGCAATAATTCGATTGGCGATGTCCGATTTTTCTTCGATAAACTGGGCCACAGTGTCTTCGTCGTGTTTCACCCGCTTGTTGAAGAGCAAATAGGGCATGTAATAGAGTTCTCCGGCGATGCACGTGGGTTGGATACACAGGTGGCGATCCATGACCTGATATCCCATCTTGAGGTTCCATTTCTTGATGAGCTGTCGGGACTCCTCGCGAGTGACCTCGTAGACGGGGGTCCCAAAGTGGATGCCATAGGACTCGTAGAAAAATTGGATCATGGTCAATGAAATGAGCATCTGCTCCACCATCTCATTGGTGTCTTCATTGGAGCCGTCTGTCATGTAACGAAGGCCGTTCTCCAAACAGTACAACGCGCTCCGCATATGCATGGCCATCTTACAGCCCATGAACCAAATGAAGCCCGACTTGTACTTGCGATAGTCCTGCAAAACCGACTGGACGATGATTTCATCGAAATAGTCACGCGTAGAAATCAATGTGTAGACAAACTTGTCTCCCAGGGCGCGGTTGAGTTCGTCCACCCGTTTTCCAGTACGGTGATGGTAGTAATGTCCGTAGCCATTCTTGTACGTGATCAAATGCACCCGATCATAGTGCTCCGCCAAGCTAATGGCGGTGGCGGTCGAGTCCAATCCGCCGCTGAACATTAGCGCGATCTCGTTGGGCCGAACTTTGGGGTATTCCCCGGGTCGCACCACCTGCTCAGGCGTATGGATGCGATGCAATATGTCGGACTTTGTCTGTGTACTCATGACACCACCTATTTCGTATTGTCCCCAAAATGAGGGTCAATCGCAACGTGATTCCCCAATCCAGCCCTTGAAGACACCGTAAACCGGCTCGCTAGCGCATGGTTGACACGTTGCGCGCGGATGGTCGCTGTGCCATCCTCACCGGTGTTGAACGCACCTGCACTATTGCCAATTCAGTTGGACGAGCAACGGCTTTTGTCGTGGTTCCAGCAACCGTCGCTGGTGGCTCCGGATGGTCGGATTCGTAGCTGGTTGGACCGAGATCACAGCGGCTATGAATACGACGAAGCCACAGCCCTGGTTGTGCGTCTCTTCGATTGGCTCGGCTGGTCACAGCGGGCCGATCCACTCCGTCGAGTGGTGCAAGCGCGCATTGACGCCAATCAATGGTTGCAGCGTCGTGGGACGTCCTATGTGTTTGATACCGCGTTGGCGTTGTGGATTTTGGAGGATCCCACCCCCGTGGCCCATCGGGTTCTGGGATGGTTGCAAGAGCGTCAAGTCTGCGAGCCTGTGACCGATTCGGAGCGATGGTCTCAATCTTTTGGTCCTCACCTCATTAAATGCGCCGGGCCCCTGTTCGCGTTGGGGTATGGCCGTGAGGTGCAGCCGGTTGTGGACCACCTCGTACGCACTTGTTTTGACGGCGAGCGTTTTCGAATCCACCCCCGCAGTGAAGGAACCTATGTCCACAGCCATTGCTATGGTCTTGAAGGCCTGCTCGCAACGGGGCAACACCCCGACGTGGCGCGCACCGGTGCGGACTGGTTGGCCCGTTTGCAACGAACCGATGGGGCGTTGCCTGCCTGGGTTGGGTGTCTGGCCGACCCGCGCTGGCCGACCGACGTTGTGGCGCAAGCGATTCGAATTTGGGCAATCATCGATCGAGAACGGTATGCTCCCTACATTGACCGCGCGTTGTTTCGACTCGCTTCGCTACAATGCCTGGACAGTGGCGGTATTGCGTACAGTCCACAACACCCGCATGAGAACAGTTGGGTGGGGGTGTTTGGGCTCCAGGCGGCAAGTTGGGCGCGTGGTACGCCGCACGAAGAGATGGTGCAATGGCTGATCTGACCGTTCTTGGCTTGTGGGATGGACACGACGCTGGCGTGGCGCTGATTCGCGATGGTTCGCTGCAATTTGCTGTGAGCGAGGAGCGTCTGTCCCGCGTCAAACGCGCACAAGGTTTTCCTTCCTTGGCGCTTCAAGCGTGTTTGTCCCAATGCAATGTGGATCCCTCAGAGATCGACGTGATCGCTGTTCCGGGGCGATTTGGTCGTTTGCTTCACCGGGCGGGCGACGCGGTCTATCGACGCTCAAGCACCCAGCGTGATCCCATGGGTCTGTCGTCCATTTTGGCCCGAGAAATGGAGTTGGGGATGGCTCGACTCCCAACGTTGCGTCGGTTGGAATCCAAAGGAAGCCAGGCTGTGTTGGCTCGACGTCTTCGGCGCGTTGGTCTACGAGCCCCCGTTGTACCGGTCGATCATCACGATGCCCACGCTTGGACAGCTCGGCTCGGTGGGTTGCCGGACACGATGGTGGTGACCATGGACGGGTATGGTGATGGCTTGGCCGCCACCTTTGACGGTCCGGGTCCCGACCGAGAGGCGTTGAGCAGTCCAGGGTGTAGCGTGGCGTTGGTTTATGGTGCCGTCACGCGGCAACTGGGGTTCTCGGAAGGAGAGGAAGGCAAGGTGATGGGTCTGGCTGCCCACGGCGATCCCCGGCCACTGGCACCTTGGTTTCGAGAGCGAATGGGATTTGAAAGCTGTTTGCCCTCGTTGGGGGGACGTATCGGCCGACGGGCCCTGACGGAACATCGGCGGGAAGATGTGGCGGCTGCGTTGCAACATCGCACCGAAGAGGTGGTTTCAGGCTGGATTGATGCACGTCGTCAGCAGCAAACCAACATCGCACTCAGTGGAGGACTCTTCGCCAATGCGTCGCTCAACGGTCGATTGGCGAAACAATTTGACCGGATCTTCGTGTTTCCTCACATGGGGGACGGTGGATTGTGTGTGGGGGCGGCACTGGCAGTGACGGGCCCTGTGCCCTTCAAGATGCCCTTTTTGGGACCGGATTATGCGGGCGATGTCATCGAGGCGGCGTTGCATAAACGGGGTTTGGGTGCAGCGCGTGTAGACCATCCTGAAGACGTGCTCCTCGGGGTGATCGATGAGGGAGGGATCGTGGGGCGTTTCGTGGGGCGGTCGGAATTTGGACCTCGGGCGTTGGGTCACCGCTCCATTCTTTGTCGCGCGGACCGACCGGCCATTTTGTCCGATCTGGGCGATCGCCTGGACCGGGAGCCCTTCATGCCCTTTGCCCCCATTCGTCGAACGGGCGCTGGGTCAGCCACCATGACTGTGGTCGTGGACGCGGATGAAACTCTCCGACGAGAATGTCCCGCTGCCGTGCACGTGGACAACACGGTTCGAACCCAAGTGGCCACAGAGGAAAACGATGCGGGCATGTGGCGTTTGCTGGGTCGTGCGGAGAGCCGGGGGATGCCGGCGCTGATCAACACCAGCTTCAACCGACACCAAGAACCCATCGTCGAGACACCCGATGATGCCATTGAGACGTTCTTGTCGACCCGACTCGACGCCATGCAGCTCGGTGGCTTTGTCGTCCGGAGGCCACAATGAGTTTGTGGACCGACACCACCCTGGTTGGGCGTGCTGTGCGTTCTCGCTACCGACCGCAAGCCGGTCCGTTCAAGCTGACCGCCGCTGTGACGTACACCTGCCACCAACGCTGCACCCACTGCCGAATTTGGAAACGAGCGTCGACCGACGAGCTCTCGGCAGGGGAGTGGCGGCGGATATGGCGCAGTGTGTCTTCGAGCTTGAGTTGGTTGGATTTGACGGGCGGTGAAGTGACGGACCGGCCGGATTTTGTGGAGATCGCGGTGGCCGCCTTGGAGGAATGCAAGTCGTTGGCGATGCTGCACTATCCCAGCAATGGAAGCCGTCCACAGGATTTGGAAGAGACGACCCGCGCGATTGCTGGGGCGTCGCCCGAGCGATTGGTCGTGTCCATCAGCCTCGATGGTCCCGAAGCCCTGCACAACAAGCTCCGTGGAGACAAGAGTGCATTTTCCTGTGCTATCGAGAGCTTTAATCGTGTGCGTGGGTTGGGTGTGGACGTGTATTTTGGCATGACCCTCTCCGGGTGGAACATGCACGCTCTGGACGACACAATCGACTCCTTAGCACGCCGGATTCCGGGGATCGGCTGGCGGGATCTGCACATCAACGTGATGCATGTGTCACCCCATTACTTCGGCAATGTGGGGATCAAAGAGCCCAACAGGGACATGTTGGGGAAAGCCATTGCACACATTCTCTCCAAACGCGGTCGTCCACGAACGAAGACGGAACTGTTGGAATACCTCTTCTTGCGCCATGTACCCGCTTATTTGGGCCATGGTCGTTCCCCCTTGCCATGCCATTCCATGCGCGGCCACGCCTTCATCAATCCAAAAGGCGACGTGTATCCCTGCCACATCTGGGACCGTCCTGTGGGCTCGTTGCGAGACGTCGACTTTTCGCTGGACGTATTGTGGCGATCCAAATCAGCCGATGCCATACGCACAGAGGTGTCGAACGAGGAGTGTCCCGGATGCTGGACGCCCTGCGAGGCGTATCCAACCATTTTGGCCAATTTACCCCGCGTGTAATCGCGGCCGACTAGTTATCGAGTAGCTCCTGAGCGAGTCGATCGTCACAGAGCACGTGACTGACGAAACCGCCGCGTACAATGGCGCGGGTTGAGGGCGCTTTTTTGGGGCCTGACGCCAAGAGCAGGACCAGTTTTTGTTTCTCGATCTGGGCCATTCGTCGAAGCTGTTCCGTGTCTACGCTGATCAATTGAGACAGCCGTCGGTTCTCTGGGGCGATGGCCGGGCGCATCGGCAAGCGCTCACCGTCTTCATTGATGGGGTTCAGGCAGACATCGGCCACGGCCGCCTCGGGCGACTGCAATGTGTACCCGTGGGTCGCCAGCACCTGCTGCAAGGGGCCGTCGGGGGTCAAGCTATCGCCCACGCCAAACACGGCAATATCGATCTCTCGGAGCTGGTCGAGTACGGTCGTAATGGACCGATCGCGCAAGACCACGTCGCCTTCGTCGCTCAGGTAGCCAAATGCTCTTAAGCTATACCCGTTGATGCGGTGGGGCCCCAAGGCAGCACCCAGCCGATAGGTCAATTCCCCCACCAGCGCATCCCCCAACGACAATTGCTTGTAGAAGGGCTCTATGGTGAGGGGATAGATTCGGTACGAGCGTTCCGGCCATTGCAGGCTGTTTGTTCCGACTTGGCGAACCAACGAAGCCACATGGAATCCCCCGGCCAGACCAATCTGGCCTGCATGGACATTTCGTTGCAGGAATTCCCCCAACAGTTGGATGCCTAGGTTGCCGACAATGAGCGGACCCAAGTGGCCGCCTTCAGGAAAGGAGGAGTGCACAGGGTTTCGAACGACCGTGACCTGCAGCCGAGAGCGCAACGCGTCCGGAAGCTTGTCATCCGCGATCAGAACGGAGCGAACCCGGTTGCTGAGCTCCTCGTCGATGGCGCTCTGGGTTGTTTCGAGTTCGGCCACCCCCATGAACACGGCCGATTGCGCCAATCGACCAATTTCCCGTTCGGCTTCTTCAATGGCATACACATCCGATGGATCCACCGGGGGAATGTCGACGGATTCGCACAATTGTGGGGACAAGGGAACGCCGGACGTCAGCGCAGTCAACGCGCGGAGCCACCGGTGTTGAATCGCATTGAGTCCAGAACGGCGTTGAATCCATCGGATCCCGCCTCGTTCGACCGTGGCCAATTCACTCAAAAGAAATTCAGGAGTCACCTCAAGCACACGGGCCAAGCCAATCAACTGCGCTAAGGTGGGCGGCCGCCGGTTGGAACGGATTAAGCTGTAGGTCGATGGCGCGAGAGGCATCTCGTATCGCTGGCGAACCCGTTTGCAGATTTCGCGTCCAGACAGAGTGGTTCCGTGGCGTTGTTGGAACCCTTTTTCCGCTTCTTGGAGCCGCTCTCCGATGCGAATGTCGCCAATGCTTTGGTCCCTGCCTCTGGCCATGGCGGTATTCTATGTCGAACCATCCCGTGGCGTCGAGCCAACAAGAGAGGTTTGTTTGTACGAGCGCACGGTGCTCTGAATGACCGTGACGAACGGGTCTGAAGGATAGGGATTACGGGTCGATGGGGGCGTTTTCCAACAACTCCACCAACACACCGTTGCAGCTCTTGGGATGCAGGAATGCGACGGGGCAACCTTCTGCACCGATCGCCGGTTCGCGATTGATCAGCCGTACGCCATCGTCCTCCAACTCTTGAAGTTTTTCATGGATGTCGTTGACTTGGAAACACAGGTGATGGATTCCCTCGCCGCGTTTGTCGAGAAATCGACTGATCTCACTGTCTTCGTGAAGGGGGGCGAGGAGTTCGATTAGAGCTTCTCCCGCCTGAAGGAAGGCGACGCGGAGGCCCCGTTCGGGAACGTCTTTGGTCTCAACGTGCGAAAGCCCGAGCCGATCCCGGTACATGACCAGGGCCGACTCGAGCTCTCGTACAGCAATTCCTATATGGGCTATTTGTTCAACAGTGGCCATGGGCCAACCGCCTTACATCATACCGCCCATGCCGCCCATGCCGCCCATGCCGGGCATTCCGGCCCCGGGGCCAGGTGCGTCGTCCTTGGGCTTGTCGGCGATACCGCACTCGGTGGTGAGCATCAGGCCGGCAATACTGGCTGCGTTTTGCAGCGCAATACGGACCACTTTGGTCGGGTCGATGACACCGGCCTTGACCAGGTCTTCATACACGTCAGTACGTGCATTGTACCCGTAACTGCCAGTGCCATTGTCACGAATCGATTGCACGACAACCGAACCTTCTTTGCCCGCGTTGGCGGCAATGAGACGTGCTGGCTCCTCAATGGCCCGATGAACGATCGTGCCGCCTACGGCTTGATCACCCTCCAACGCCAAGCTGTCGAGCACTGTTTGGGCGCGAAGCAGGGCAACGCCGCCACCAGGCACGATGCCTTCTTCAACCGCCGCACGGGTTGCGTGAAGCGCGTCTTCCACACGGGCCTTTTTCTCTTTCATTTCGACCTCTGTGGCTGCCCCAACCTTGATCACGGCGACACCGCCGTGCAGCTTGGCGCGACGCTCTTCGAGCTTCTCGCGATCATAGTCCGAGGAGGTCTCTTCGATTTGATTCGAGATCTGACCGACACGTGCTTTGATTTGCTCCGCCTGACCGGCACCATCAATGACAGTTGTGTTGTCTTTGTCGATGACAATGCGTTTGGCCTGACCCAAGTCTTCCTCGGTCACGTTTTCAAGCTTCATGCCGAGATCTTCACTGATGACCTGACCACCGGTGAGGATGGCGATGTCTTGGAGCATGGCTTTTCGACGGTCGCCGAAACCAGGCGCCTTGACAGCAGCCACGTTCAATGTGCCGCGGAGCTTGTTGACCACGAGGGTCGCCAACGCTTCGCCGTCCACATCTTCAGCCAAGATCAAGAGCGGTTTACTCGAACGAGCAACCTTCTCGAGGAGCGGCAAAAGATCCTTCATGTTCGAGATCTTCTTCTCGTGAATGAGAATGAAGGGATCGTCCAAAACCGTCTCCATCCGATCCGCGTCCGTCACAAAGTAAGGCGACAGGTACCCGCGATCGAACTGCATGCCTTCCACGATCTCCAGGGAAGTGTCCATGCTCTTGGCCTCTTCGACCGTGATGACGCCCTGTTTGCCCACTTTGTCCATGGCTTCGGCGATGATGGAACCGATGGTCTCATCATTGTTGGCTGAGATGGTGCCGACTTGGGCAATTTCGGTCTGTCCCGCGGTCTCGATGCTCAAGTCCTCCAGCGACTTTACGACCGCGTGAACGGCCTTGTCGATGCCACGCTTGAGCTCCATGGGACTGTGCCCGCCCGCGACGAGCTTGGAGCCTTCACGGTAAATTGCTTGGGCCAGCACGGTCGCTGTGGTGGTTCCGTCACCGGCGACGTCCGAGGTCTTGGACGCAACTTCTTTCACCATTTGGGCGCCCATGTTCTCGAATTTGTTGTCCAACTCGATCTCTTTGGCAACCGTCACACCGTCTTTTGTGATCGTGGGAGCGCCAAAGCTCTTCTCGATGACAACATTCCGTCCCTTGGGGCCAAGGGTGATCTTGACAGCGTCGGACAGGGTATTCACACCACGGAGCAAGCTTGCTCGGATGTTCTCGTGAAATTGAATTTCCTTAGACATTGATTTGTCTCCTTTAAACTTGTTCTCCGAATCGAGAGCGCTTCTAAGCGCCCCTACCGGTTATTTTCATTTGGGTTCGACGCTTAGTCTTCAATGATGCCAATGACGTCGTCTTCACGTAGAATCAGGTGTTCCTCACCTGCGATTTTCACTTCGGTCCCGGCGTACTTGCTGAAAAGTACGCGATCACCTGCTTTGACTTGAAGCGGACGCGTGTCACCGTTTTCCAACGTCTTGCCGTTGCCAACGGAGACCACGGTTGCTTCAATAGGTTTCTCTTTGGCGGTATCAGGAATAATGATTCCACCCTTGGTGACGTTTTCATTCTCGACTCGTTTTACCAACAGCCGGTCTTGCAGCGGTCGAATATTCATCTTGTTCTCCTCAATTCAGTCGACTGGTTACCGCCTTAAAGTAGGCGGGTGTCCGTAGCTTTCGTTCGCGGAATAATAGGCAACCTTTTCGAGGGCGCAACCCCTAATTTTTCGAAAGGGACACTTTTCTTTGGCTAGGAGGGCGATCAGACGCCCTTTCAAACGCAATCTTTGCCAGGCATTGCGCGGACCTGCCTACGTTTCATATAATAGGGCGGTTCTCGGGTTGAAGTGTCACACGGCGCGATGATTCAGAACCGATCGTACAGGAGCAGGACACAATGACGTTGCCCCCCGAAATAAGCCGCAATTTTTCGCCCAAGAGGTGGCTTACGCCCCTGTTGCTGCTTTCCGTTCTTTTACTGAGTTGTGGACCGAAAGAAGAGATTGTCTACAAAGGCCTGTATTTGTGGATCACCAGTGAGGCCCCAACGACTGGAGAAGCTATTAATCGCCTTGTGATTGAGGTCCGAGATCTCGATGGTGATGACAATCCTGTCCTCTTCGATGGCTCCTCCGAGCCCGACCACCGCAAAGAGATCATCCTCAGCAGTGAGTACAACATCTACGAAAGCCCCTACAAAGCGAAACTAATGGCTGGCGAAGCCATCCACGGAAGCGTCTATTTGATTATCTCCGGCCTTCACAACGATCAGATACTGTCCACGTGGGTCGGTACCGCCAACTTGAATGGCAACCATAAGAAAGAAGTACTGTTGGCTCTGATCGCTCCCGGATGCGATGAGGATGGCGATGGTCTGATGCCCTGTGCGACCAAGCCGGAGTGCTGTGGGGGGTTTTCGGGCAACCAGGTCATAGACAAGCTGTCCGACTGTGCCGACGACGATCCCAATGCCAATCCATTGATGGTCGTGCCCGAGTGCATGTCATGCCAAAACGCTCCCCCTGAGTGGAAGGATCCGGGGCTCTGGGTCGATATTAATTGCGACGGAATCATAGATCATTGTGACGACGTCGATGAAGACGACCATGAAGACTGCAATCCCCTGATCGACTGCAATAATGCGATACCAGAGGGGAAGGCCATCAACGCGAGCGCGAAGGAAGAATGCGACGGCGTGGACAACAACTGCGACGGGCAGACCGACGAAGGCGTCACGAACAATTGCGAGACGTACGATCCGCCGTTGTGTACCACTTTCGAGACATGCGCTCCCTGCGCGGATGCGCCACTGGAAGCCTGCGGTGATTCCGATGAGGGCAACGGTTTGGACGACAACTGCAATGGACTCACCGACGAAGGGTGTGGCACCAAGAGTGATTGGGACGGCGACGGATTTGTTGGCGAAAAAGATTGCAACAACTACGACGCCAAGATTTTTCTGGGCAGCAAGTACTCCGGCTGTTGTCCCCCTGTTTTGTTGGAACTGTCCCTGTCTGCACAAGAGGTCTTGCTGCTGTGTGACTTCGACTGCGACGGGGAGGCCACGATCTGTTCGGCGGCCGACGCGGATTTCGATGGGTATGACGATGACATCGAGTGTGTTGACGGCAAAGGCGATCCGACGGCCCATCCCGGTGCCCCGGAGAAATGCGGCGACGGAAAGGACAACGACTGTAAGGGCGGGGACTTGGCTTGTGAAGGTCAAACCGATGCGGACAAGGACGGTTATCCGTCAAGCGACGACTGCGACGACACCGACCCTTTAATTCATCCTTTTGCCGTTGAGTTGTGCAATGGAAAGGACGACGACTGCAACGGATTTGTCGACGATGGCAACCCGGAGGATGGAAGCGGCGATCCGATTAATGGAAACACCAATGGTTGGGTCCGGTGCCCCCATCCCCAAAAGGGAGCCACAGGCGTATGCGCAATCCCAGAGAACTACGGCACCTTCGTGTGTGTGGTGAAAGCTAGCGACGGCCTTCCCCTGACGGTTCGATGCGTCGACTACTATAATAAAGACCACCCCGAGGAACATTGTGACGGCCTCGACGAAGACTGCGAGGGAGGCACCGATGAGGACTTCCCCCTGACGTTGTTGGACCTATCCGAGGTGATGGGCAGTGACCAGTCGTGTGGCGTCGGCTTATGCGCGGGTGGGACCACTCAGTGCAATGCGTTTGGCGATGGGATTGTCTGTTCAACCGAAGACAGCGAGACCGTTAAGGATGAGGTCTGTAATGGGGAGGACGATGACTGTGACGGCAAAACCGACGCAGTGGACGCGGCCGACGTGTTGGCCAACGATACGACGCCCTGTGAGCTTACTCAGGGAGTGTGCGTCGATAGCACGAAGCCCATTGCATTGTGCAGCGCCGGAAAGTGGCAGGAGTGTAAACCAGCCAACTACGCCAATCAGAGCGGGGGGCTCTATGAATCCGGATCGGAGACGCTCTGCGATGGATTGGACAACGACTGCGATGGGGCCATCGACGAGGACTTCCCCCTGACGTTGTTGGATATGTCGGTGGTGACGGGCATTAACCAAACGTGCGGCACCGGCGCTTGTGCAACGAGCACCACGCAATGCGATGGCGCAGGGCTGGCCATCGAGTGCCCCTCCGAAAAGCAGGCGACCAACGAAATCTGCGATGGGGTGGACAACGATTGCGACGGAAAGACGGATGCGGCTGATGGAAATGAACTCGTAACAAACGATCTAGAATATTGCGGCAACCAAAAGGGAGCCTGTGAGGGCAGTACGAAGCCGACGGATTTGTGCAAGAACGGGAAATGGACCGCCTGTGGAAACTCCGTATACCAGGTACAGAACCCCGATTTCCAGGCCACCAAAGAGACGTCTTGTGATGGCCTCGACAACGACTGCAATGGCACGACCGACGAGGACTTCAGCGTCACGTTGCTCAATGGCAGCACAGTCCAGGGAGCCGGGAATTCATGCGGTGTTGGTGCGTGTGACAAAGGGACGACCCAATGCAGTGGCCTGGGGGCCATTGTGTGTTCCACCGAGTCTGGATCCTCCTCCAAAGTCACCCAGGAAACATGTGACAATAAAGACAACGACTGCGATGGACAGACGGACGACGGATTGAACTCGAACTCGAGCGACTGCACGTGCAATCTAACCAAGGGCGTATGCAATCCAAACACCGTGATTGCGGTCTGTTCCCAAGGAAAATACACTTGCAATTACACGACCAACAACCCGCTCTATGAGGCACCCGAAAGCAGTTGTGATGGCAAAGACAACGACTGCGATGGCTTGACCGACCAGGAGGATTCGAGCGTCCAAGCGCCCGACATCTGCGACAAAGATGGGGTGTGTGCCCAGCTCAATTCGGCCACGTGTGAGGGTTCGAATGGGTGGCAATGCCAGTACACCACCCTCAATTCGCCGGGGAATCTCATTTATACGCCCATTGAAGACACAGGGTTTGGCAATTGGTGCGACGACCAAGACAACGACTGCGATGGCTCGACAGATGAGACCTATTCGACGAAGGGCGATGAGTGCACGCCAGGGGAAGGTGTGTGCAAGAACACGGGCAAGAAGGTGTGCAAAAGCGACCAATCGGGCGTGGAATGCAACGTCACTGGAAAACCAGACACGGTCGCCTGCGACGACGGCGACCCACAGACACAGAATGACCGATGCACGGGGGGGGACAATTCCACGTGTCAGGGAGAATCCTTCAGTTGTGATGTCGACGGTTTTGTTTGCACGACCGCGGAACCCAACGGCGACGGCACCTGCACCCAGCAGGTCAACAACGGTACGTGTTTGATCAATGGTGTTTGCTACAACCAGAACGATGAAAACGGAGCCAATGAATGCCAGTGGTGTAAGCACAGCAACCCGAAATCGTGGTCCAATAAACCGGGCTCGACGGGGTGCGATGATGGGATCAATTGCACCGACAACGACCACTGTGCCAGCGGAGCCTGTGTGGGCAGCAGCACATACTCGTGCAACGACGGCAAGACGTGCACGAGCGACAGTTGTGGGGAGGCCACCGGCGAATGCGTGTTTACGCTCAACTCGGACTCGTGTTTGATCGCTGCGGCGTGCTATGACAATGGGGACGTCAATCCAAACGATCCCTGCCAAGTGTGCCTGCCTCTCGTCCCCAACTCTTGGTCTACCTATGAGGACGAAACGCCTTGCAACGACGGCTTGAAGTGCACCACAGCCAGTGAATGCCAGTCCGGCTCCTGCGATCCCGTCACGTGGGTGACCTGTGATGACAGCAACGACTGCACCGCCGACTCTTGCAAGGAATCCGCACCCGGTGACGGCTGTGAGTTCACGAATGTCAATTCGGGAGAAGACTGTGAGGACGGCAACGCCTGCACAGAGGACGACACATGCGATGGCAATGGAGGTTGTGATTCCGGTAACGACGTGATCTGCGATGACGGGGATGCGTGCACCTTTGATGATTGTGATACAGCCGACGGATGTGAAGCGACCATCATTCCGGGTCTTCCATGCGATGACGGGGCGGTGTGCACCTACAACGACCTTTGTCAGGTCAGTGGGGCGTGCCAGGGCACCGGGTATGGCTGCAACGATAATGATGTGTGCACCGACGATAAGTGTCTGGGAGACAACACATGCGATTTCTCCAACAAT
>CAUZBV010000003.1:0-31182 GCA_963578115.1 Myxococcales bacterium | reverse complement strand
TCGAAAGAAGAACTCTAGCGCACAGAACTGAAGCGCGTACATGATCTCCCACACCAGGAAGTCCGCCAGGCCATTGGGATTGGCGTAGAAGGGGTAGTTTTGCTGGAACGCTGGGGTGTAACTGACCGCCCACACAAGCGCGCCCACGGGCAAGAACAAGACAACATACACCCACAGGTGCCGAAAATACCCTTCGACAGACAACCCCCAATCTTGGAGTCGTTCTTGGAAGACCAATTTTACGACGGTCGCAGGCACAACAAAGTAGAAGAAGATGCATCCGAAGGACCACATCATGGGTCGAATCAACGGTTGGTAGGAGCGTAGCCAATCGCCTATTTCAGTAGACAAGAAGTGGGCGGCGATATCCGGGATCTGTTTTGAGATCGCATCTTGCAAATCACCCCGAAGAATCACGTATTGGAGCAGGGTCAGCACCCCGCCGCCAACGGCCACCGTGACCAACGCTTTGAACACAGCGCTTCGAGGGCCAGTGCTTTGCCCTCGGGTTTCGGCGTCAATGGCCTCCCAGTGACTCCAAAAAAAGCGGTCTACAAGCCGTTTGAGCATGGTGGGACGGAAGCCTGTCACGCAGGTGATGGGGCGTCAAGTGACGGTTCAGTCTACTTCTTACGAGTTATCGACGGCATGTTTTGAATAAATTGAACAACGCCGCGTCCAAGTACCGACTGAACCGAACAACGAATGCGGCACAGCAACGCCGCCCACGAGGAGATCCTACCCATGATTCAACCGACCCGTACATTCCACCAGCCGCAGGCTTCCCGAAACTCCTGCCACAGGCCTCGAGTACATCGTTGTTGGCTGACGTTGTTTACAGCGTTGGCGGTGCTAGGAAGCGCGCTGATTGTGAGCACTCCTTCTCTTGTATTGGGCGAAACACTCTTGTCGCACCCGCCGGTTCGCGTGTATCGACGTCGTCCTGTGATCGTGGTGCAACAGCCTCCTCCCGTGAGACGAGTTCATGTGGTGCACACAAACAAACGCACACAACCGGCTGAAACCACGAATGAATGGCAACGCCTGGGCATTGGTATCCGAGCCAATGGAACGACGTTGACCGGAGACAAACTCTCCATCGATTCGGTAGAGAATCCGGCCATGGGTGGTCTCGGTCTGCAATTCAGAAGCCCGATCGATAAGCACTGGGCGATGGAGTTGAGTCTGGACTTTCTGCAGGGAACCGACCCAGACAAGCAGTTCACCCAACGAACGTTTCCCCTCATGTTGAGCGCGATTTTCCACCTCTTTCCCGATTCGAAGATCAGTCCGTATGGCCTGGTGGGAGCCGGTGTGCACTTCACAGAATTGTCCTACCTCGACGGCAAATTTCGGCATGACATTCTTGAAATTGCCGGCCAGGCGGGTTTCGGCATCGAGGTGAAAGTCACCGACCAGTTGGCGCTGCATGCCGACCTACGTTTCCTCTCCATCTACAAAAACCTCGACAGTCAGACGACCATTTCGTCCAAATGTCACTCCAGTAACGCGAGCGGTGCGGTGGGGTTCTGTGAGGGGATTCAGAACATTGACACGAATGAGCGATTCAATCTCGGTGCCCAGCTTCAGGCGGGGGCAACCTACTATTTCTAAGTTGTATTGGGTTCCGGTGTCCGTACAGGGCATCGGAACCATTCGCTCTTCAATCCTCCCTCTTATACTCGATTGACACGCCGGTCACCGGGGCATATTCTCCGACCCCCGATGACCACAAATACCCACCGTCTGTCGTTCCGATCCCGATGGCCGATTGTTGTGCTCATGTTGTGGATGTGGACGCCTGCTTTGGCAGCGGCCCCGGTGACGCCGCCCCCCACGAAAGAGCCACCCCAGCCTTCGGTCAATACGGATGAGGGGCTCGTCGACCAGCCTTTCATGACCTTTCGCAATACTGGAACCTTCCGGTTTCGTTCCGACCTCTTTTTCCGGGCCGATCTGGGCAATGGCGTCCGTGGGTTCGGGGCGCCCTTGGAAACCAGCGCAAAAAACGCGGATTTGGGCGAGACGGGGGATGTGTTGGCCGGGGTCAACATGCGTCTTCGTTTGGCACCCCAACTTTCCATTGGCCAACGGGCCAAGGTGGGGCTGGTGGTGGATGTGCTCGACAACATGGTTTTGGGGAGCACGCCTGATTACGGTGCATTGCGACCGGACGTGCCCTTGGTCTTCTTAAGCGATTCCCAGGCCATGGGTCTGAATGACGCCATCCGTGTAAAACAGTTGTGGGCCGAATGGAATCCCCTGTCGATCTTTCGCATTCGGTTGGGGCGAATGGCCGACCATTGGGGGCTCGGTATTACCCACAATGGTGGCGAGTGTCTGGACTGCGACTTCGGAGACACCACGGATCGGGCGTCTGTGCTTTTTGAAATCATGGCGTATGAATCGCTGTGGTTCTTCGACTATCCGGGCGAAGGTGCCACCATTCGAGATCCCTATGAAACCTTTGGCCAGGCGCACGACGGTAGCCAGACCGACGATGTTGTTCGATGGGGGTTCACTGTGGGCACGGCTCAGGCGCGCACCGAGTTTCAGCAGTCCCAACGGCGTCGCACCCTTGGCAAGGGAGAAGCTGTTGTGGATCTGGCTCTCCGAAATACCTTTACCTCCCAAGATCTTCGGGTGCGAACGACCCTTCCCGGTGTGTCGCGCGCCAACACCTGTGTGGTCGCCAATCCAAGGGCATCGACCCAGGATTTTGAGTGTACTGAACTGCTCGAAAGTGGAATGAGTCTCTGGCAGCCCGATGTTTGGGCGCGGGTGGAATGGTGGCCCAGTCACCGTACCCACTTTCGCGCGGAGTTCGAGGCGACCGCATTGGTGGGAGAGATGGAGACCACCCAAGGTCTGGCCAACGTGGCGTCAACACGAGACTTCCTGGCATTTGGTGGTGTCTTGCAACTGGAGCTCACACAGGCTCGGTTGAGCTACAAGCTTGAGGCGGGGTTTGCGACGGGGGACGACATCGCATCAGGCCCCTTCGGCACGACCTTTAATGAACCCGATGACAGTGTTTTTGATGGCAGCGCTAAGGCGGCCAATACCACCATCTCCAACTTTGTATTTGACCGTGATTATCATGTGGATCTGCTCTTGTATCGCGAGGTCCTTGGAGCGGTGACCAACAGTATGTACGTGAAGCCGAGCATTCTCGGCTATTTGATACAGAGTGACGAGCTGATGGTGGGTGGTGAACTATCGGTGCTCTACGGCCACGCCTTGAAGCCCGCTTCGACACCAGGTGGTGACCATCCCCTGGGAGTGGAAACCGATGTTCGGGCCTTTATCGAGATTCCTCGTCGCATGCGTGCGGATGTGGAGGCGGGTCTGTTGCTGCCGCTTGACGGGTTACGCAACCAAGTGACGGGTGAGGACGCCGAGTTGTCGTTTTCCGTGCAGTGCCGCTTGACGATGATGTTCTAGCGCACATTCAACGCTCAACCGCTATCGATACTGTCGCTGCCCACCGATCCCTTTGGATTCGGATCAGGTGTTGGCGAAGTGGGAGCGAATCTTCAGACCGTACGAACACTTGTAACACGGCGAGTGTCGAATATTGAGTGAGTTCGCGTTGACGTACCCACTAATGCAGTCTGAAATTGAGATGTTCGTATTGAGAAACCGGCAAAAGAACTTGTCCCGTTGCTTTTGCTTCGGTTCATTTCCGCCCGATCGACTCTGCATCGACCCTCCAATTGGTGATTAGCGGTCGCAAGCTAGCACGGGGTTAAGGATTGTCAAGGATTAAAGGCGGCTAAGCCGGTGTGTGAAGCCCGTGTCGCCGCCAGCAAGTCCCGACCCGTCTACTCGGTGTCGTCCGACTCCGATCGGTCCTGGGAGGACATTCGCAAGGTAAATGGGCAGGTCTTTGCTCCTTCGGCGATGGTGAACGGTCGCTCCAAAACCACGTTCTCTTCCACGCTCCCAAAATAGCGCTCATCAACGAGACAAAAGATGGGTGCAATTTCTGGAACGTTGGCGGCTTTGCACAAGGGCGGAAACCGACAATCGGTGACCGTGAACTGCACGCGGTCCGATTCGATCCGATCCCATTGAATGGTGGCGTTGAAGAAGCGTTCGCCACGAACCTGTGCAAATTGTTCTCGGTCTTCGGGTGGTAGGGCCGCCAACCGAGCAGGGGACAGGCGGCCCAGAGTTTTTCGCAAGAATCGGATGCCATCGGCCAAGATGATGCGCTGTGTGATGGACTGGGCGTCTTGAGGAGCCACGCTTCGAATGGCTTTGTAGAGCAGAATGGCTGGACCGATTTGTTCTCTGCTTTGGCTGTCGCGTTCGTTTTCGGGGGGCGGGAGGTGTCCAAAAGGCTCTCCCTGTTTCTGTTGCGACCGCATGGCGCGCAGCACACGCCATGTGTTTCGCCAGCCGAGCCCCTTAACCAGTGTGATGAGTGCGCGAATCATGGCGTTGCATGAGGCAGGTTGATGGTCGTCAACCCGGTGTCAATGGCCTCCTCGATGACGGTGGGTTGGGGTGGATCGGGCGCCTGTACCCAGGCCATCTTTCCAACAAAATGGTGGTTCAATCCATAGTAGGACCACGCTTCGCTGGAATTGGAGACGTAGCCGTTGAGATGAAAGAGCGCGCTTCCTGTCTTGGGATCGTATTCCCTTTGGTCAATAGCCGCTCGAAACGCGCGAATGTAATAACCGGCGGTGCCCTCTGGGTCCTCCTCTTGTGCGGGAGCCAAGCGAAAGTCGAATTGGGTCCAGCCAAAGATCCCTGCTCCATGACCGGGCGATCCTTCTAGGACCACACTCTGCTTCTCATCGGACGCGGTTTCAAAACGATCTTTGGAGAGCGGTTCAGGCAGCGGGTACGTCAGGGTGTAGTCCACTCCGCCCTCGTGGACGGGGATGTCTTGATGCATGCCCAGCAAGACGACATCCACATGTGCGGCCGTGTTGGCGAAGGGGATGGCCGCGTTCATGGCCTCTCGATCGGACGTGCCGTGTTCGAAGCGGACGTCGACACGCAGATGGATGGTTGAGTCGGTCCAGTCCGTCACCTCCACGTTTACTCCGAGACCGCGGCTGGTGTACCCATGTGCTGGA
Organism: Myxococcales bacterium; assembly: GCA_963578115.1. Taxonomy (GTDB): domain Bacteria; phylum Myxococcota_A; class UBA9042; genus CAUZBV01. The sequence continues at coordinate 26,089 of CAUZBV010000003.1, read as the reverse complement.
TTGTAGTTGTCCGGATAGTCCGGGCCCTGTTCCACATCGGTTCGAAAGGAAAACCCTTCAATCATGGCGGCGATCTGTGCATACCCGGTGAGGTGGTGTTCCAAACGGCTGAGGGCCATGTGACGAGTGACGCCACCGGGCGGACCGAGCTCGAAATCGAGCGAAACGCGCGAGGCGCCAAGCACCGTGGAGTCGGGTTGGACCACCGATTGATATCCAAAGTGCACCGTCGGATTGTCGGTGAATCGTTCACCGGTGGAAAAATCCCCTCCAATGACGCCCACATCCAGTTTGGTTGTCAAACAAGCGTCGGGTGGATCGGAGAGCAGCTTCATAGTCCATAACGACACCCGATGGTTGACCGTCTCCCACTCAAAGCCGAATTGATTGGGCAGCACGAAAGAGGGGCATGCGTCGAGATCACTCGTCGGTGCCGTCATCGTTTCGGGGGCAACACACCCAGAGGCGACACAAAGGATAAACAGTGAGAGTAGGGTGCGCACAGACGCCAATGTAGAAATCGTGGATAGGGGTGTCAAACCTTAGCTTTGCTGAGACAAGGCCTGAACCACCTTGTCGTGGAGCCCGTAGAAATGGCGTCCGCTCATGCCCAAGACCACATCCCCTGGGCGTACTCGCTCTGTCAGCCACCGCACGATGTCGTCCACTTCAGGGATGAGCTCAGCGAGTGTCCCTGTGGCTCGAATGTCCTCCACAAGCTCCGGCAAAGAGAGCCTCTCTTCGGCGGTGAGATTGTCCGGCTTTTCCAGGGGTTTGCAGAAGAGCACGCAGTGGGCTCCCCGGAAGGCGTCGACGTATTGGTCTTGGAACACCCGGCGTCGCGAGGTGTTGGATTCCACCTCAAAACAGCACCATAGCCGTCCTTGGGGAAATCGATTGCGCACCGCGCGCACCGTTTCACGGACCGCAGTGGGGTGGTGCGCGAAGTCATCGATGACGGTGACGCCATCGACAACGCCTTTGATCTCGTGCCGTTTCGCTACGTTTTCGAACGATTCGAGCCCGACAGCGGCTTGGTCAGCGGACATGCCAACGCCGAGTGCAGCCGCGAGCGCGGCGATGGCGTTCTGGAGATTGTGACGACCAAAGAGCGGGGACTGAAAGGTCCCCACATCGGTGCCCTTGCGGACCAACACAAAGGACGTTCCCCGGGCATTCTCTTCCACCTGGCGAGTGGACCAAACGCTCTCGTCGGTTCCGTAGGATTCTACCATGCAGCGCGCGTGTTGAGCCACGCGCATGCCCCGCTCATTGGTGGCACATACGATCAAACGACCATCCTCAGGGATGAGCTCGACGAATTTCATGAACTCCTGCTCAATGGCTTCGACATTGGGATAAATGTCCGCGTGGTCGAACTCAATGTTCGTGATCACCGCAGTACGGGGCTGGTAATGCAGAAATTTGGGCACTTTATCGAAGTAGGCGGTGTCATATTCGTCGCCTTCCACCACAAAGTGCACGCCTGTGCCCAGCGTATAGCTTCGGCCAAAATTACGGGCGACACCGCCCACCAACAGGGACGGGGCCATCCCACCACACTCTAGAATCCAAGCGGTCAACGAGGTCGTTGTCGTTTTGCCGTGGGTCCCCGTGATGACGATCGGGTGTTTGTCGCGGAGAAACCAGTTCGACAACGCTTCAGGGAAGGAAACATGGGGGATCCCTCGCTGCCGCATGCCGACGGCCTCGGGGTTGGTCCGACGAATGACGTTGCCCACCACGACCAAGTCAGGTCCCCAATCCAAGTTGTTTGGGTTGTATCCTTCCAGTACCGGGATGTCCCAGTCGGCGAGGAGAGTGCTCATGGGTGGGTAACAGCCCGCGTCGGATCCCCGCACCTCAAACCCACGCGAGCGAAGCATTCCTGCAAAGGTGCCCATTCCCGACCCACCGATGCCCATGACGTGTATCCGTCGAGCATTGGCGATTTCTTCGTCGCGGTACCGTTTCTCCTCCATCGTCACTAACGGTGATGTGCTGGGTCTGCCTCGTCAAGAACTCCCGTGGGCGGCGCTTGATGATTCCACTTGCGAGGTTGACGATGCAGGGTGGAGCATCCTATTCTGCCAACGAACTGCAATTGTTGGAGGAAGCGTGGGCGAAGGTGACGGTCATGATCGACGCGATTACGATGAGCTAAAAGCCAAGCTGGGGCTGAAAGCCGAAAAGAAACCCGGATCGTCTGTGGACAAGACACCGCCGGGCGGTTTTGACATGGGTCTTGAGCGTGGTGCGCATGAAATTTCCGCTCCCGACACCGTGGAAAACGCCGTGCATACAGGACCGGTGTCTGCCGGTGATACAGCGTTGGTGCGTAGCAGCACTACACGCGTATTGACGATCAGTTTGTTGGTGTTGGGCTTTGGATTGATGACCGCCGTTGGCTATTGGTGGAAACACACCGAAGACAATCGACTGTATGCCGATCGCCAGATCAAGGATGCGACGGATCTCTTGTCCAAAGTGCAGCAGTTGCGTGTGACTGGGGGAACGTGCACAGCGTTGTCTTCCTCCTGCACCGCACAAACGGAATGTGGGGATGGCTTTTGTGTGGGTGGTCGCTGCAACAATCTTAGCCATGGTCCATCGTATTGCGACGCTGATGCCGCCTGTTCGCAAGACTGCCCCAAAGGGGCCGAGTGCAAGTGCGCACAATCGCTGGATACGGCGCTGTATCGCTATGTCGGTGCGATCAGTCGAGCCAATGTTGAGGCGGCGGGTATTACCAAGCGACTGCGCAGCAAAGAGCCCATTACGGACGCACAATACAAGGTGCTCGATCAGAAGTTATCGAATCTGCACGTCGAGAGTCTTGCGTACGTCAAGAAGCAACCGCGCATCTTCGCCAAGTCATTTCTGAGTGACTCGGTCTTCAACGGCGAGGCCGTCAAGCTCGTCGTGCAAGAGGCAGCATCGCTCGACACCCTCTACAATGCGGCGACCATGATGGCGCGCGAGGACGAGACCTTCAAACTCTTCCAATCCTTCTTTGATCCCGCAAAGGCCCAAGCACCGACGGTAAACCGAGCCTGGAAATTTCTGCAAGGCTCATCGTCGGGATTTTTTGCTGCCATCAAGATCATTCAGGGCGAAGATGGCAAACCCATCACTCGGAATGAGGAGGTGCCGGCGTCGAAACGGCGTGGCAAGGATGCCCCTCAGCATCGCCAGTTAATCCGATACGAATTTGAGGACGATGAGGTCAAGAAGAAGCTGGAGTGTAACAAACCAGAAAATAGGAACGGATGCGAATGGTCGCCCAGTGAAATGATTGTTCGAAGGAATCTAAAAAGCGACTTGCAACCGGCCCTAACCAGCGAGTTGGCCAAGTTCCAAGCCGGTTACCAAAAGCTTCTCCGTTTTCGGTTGATGGACCGCACCCGCCAATTGGAAGATGCGGCGTCTGGGCTTCTCCACATCCGGGCGAATGGTCAAGAGGGCGGTGTCCACCACAACACCCTGGATAAATTGTCGTCTCTTGCGAAGAAACCCTAACAGTCCACCGCTTCCTTGGTGGTCTCTGCGGCGTGCCATTGTACGCCCTCCGAGTCAGCAAAACAGTGACGCTATTGCTTGGGCTGATTGGGGATATTCTCGACCGCGGGATCTGGGTAAAGCCGCTAAAGAACACGAGTTTCTTTGTGACCATCTTCGACGAGAAGGTGTGACTGTTCATCGATTGAATGCTGCGGTATCGGGCGATGTGGACGCCTGTTATGTGTGCGATCCAGCGCTCATGACGGCCCATGGCGTTGTCCTTCTTCGCGCGGGCAAAGAGCTGCGTCGCAATGAAGTGGATGCCATTCGCCCATTATTGGATTCGCTCGGTGTTCCAACCCTCGGGTCCATTCGAGCGCCCGGGACGGTGGACGGTGGGGACTGTGTTTGGTTGGATGCTCAGACGTTGGCCGTTGGTGAGGGGTTTCGGTCCAACACCAACGGCATTGACCAACTGGCGAGTCTTTTGCCCGACACGACGGTGCTTTCCGTTCCATTGCCTCAAGAGGGTGGGCCAGAGGCCTGTTTTCATTTGGGCTCCATCGTATCCTTGCTCGACGGTCACTTGGCGTTGGTGCACGGATCCTTGGCCCCCCCCATGCTTCTCGATGCGCTGAAGACGCGCGGGTTTGAATGTCTGTCCTGCCCCTCCGAAGAGTTCGACAATCAGGCGTGCAATGTGTTGTGCACCGCCCCGTCACGGGTCGTGCTTGCTCAGGGCAATCCGCGAACAACGGCGTTGCTTCAGGACCATGGTGTAGAGGTGACGTCCATCGTCGGTGAGGAACTCATGACGCTGGGAACAGGAGGGCCAACCTGTTTGGTGTTGGCCGTGGAACGATCTTAAGGGAGGGCTACGGCTGTCGTTTCCTTGGCGACATTTCGATGAGGTTTCGACTGGCAATGCTGAACCACAGCCACAACACGATCACCAACAAGAATGAGCACATGTAGGGCACCACATCGGTGACGACGATGTAGTCGTAGAGCCCGTGATAGACCATGGACAAAAACAGCCCCTTGTAGACCAGGCTCCGCCCCCGTTTTTGGAACCGAATGGTGCCGAGAGCAAACCCCCAAAAGGATGCGAAGAGCACATGGTTGAATGGGCGGGTGACTGCCAACGCCCACATGGGTTCTTCGGCTTCGAGCATGAAGTACCAATTTTCGATGGTCGCAAACCCCAGCGCGGCCGCGGCCGCGTACACCATTCCATCGAAGGGTGAATTAAACACGATGTGTTTCCGGTCGACGAAAATCCACACGACGACGAATTTGGACAATTCCTCGATCGGGCCAATGGCCAGGAAACAGTACACGGCTTGCTCAAGGATCGACGCTTCGTGAATCCACTCGATGTCTCGGTAAAATGCGGTCATTTCAATGAGATGAAAGAGGCCTAGGCTGATTGGGCCGGCCAACAAACCACCGCCAAATACCAGAATCACCAGGTGAAGCGGTTCACGGTCCAATTCATCGCGAAGATAGAAATAGCCCAGCCACGCCAACGAGGGTGCGAAAGTGGCGATGAAGATCACAACGAGGTCATTGGTCATGCCAGCAATCCGAACAACCCACCGGTATGAATAAAGAGTGGCGTGGGGCCAAACCTTTGAGGCTCCATCAGCAGCGCTCGGAACGCCTTGCCGGTGTACACGGGATCGAGGAACATCCCTGTCATTTGGGCGATCTTCGAAATATCAGCAAGCTCTTCTGGCGTGGACAGCGCATAGCCTCGTCCCACAAACCCTTCCACAATGTGGACTTCGTCGGCCTCCAATGACGGCAATGACGGCCACCTTTCATGGGCTTGCTGGCTGATGGTTGCGACCGCTTTCTGAAAGGTGGGTGCGTCGTCACACACGCAGACTCCATAGACCGGGACCGAAAGTTCACGACGTCGAAGACCCATCATTAACCCGGCCATCGTGCCCCCGCTCCCCACGGCACAGACTATGGAGGACGGTGGTTCAGACCACTGAGCAATCAGTTCATCAACCGTGCGGACGTATCCCCATGCGCCCAACCCATTGCTGCCGCCTTCGGGGATCACGTAGTCGCTGGGGCCCGCCAACGTTTCCATGAGTGTGCTTCGTTCCGCATATTCCTCCGGTGTAACGAATCGGATTTGGGCACCGACCTCGTTGCACAGCTTCCAGTTGCCCGTGGGCGTCAATGTGTTGGGATCCGGGTGGTTCGAGCGGAGGAGCACGAGACTCTTCATGCCGAGCCGCGTGGCCGCGATGGCCGTGGCTCGACAATGATTGGATTGAATGCCGCCACAGGTGAGGACACGTGTTGCACCCTGTCGCCGTGCATCTGCGAGTAAGTACTCCAATTTTCGGATCTTGTTGCCAGATAAGACCATCCCCGTCAGATCATCACGCTTGATGAGAATCGAAGACGTGTGGCCTTGCCAGGTCAGGTTTACGCGCTCCAATGGAGTGGGTAGGCGCGCCAGGTCGAGTCGGTCTGGTTCCGTCACCATTCATTTCATGGTAGAGGGCTTTGAACAGGGTCGCAACGGGTTGGTCGGTCAGACACCAATCCCTCCGGGGAGGAATAGCCATGAGTCGTGTTGAGCCAAGGGTACTGAAGGGATTCCGCGATTACCTTCCTGAAGTGATGGCCCCACGCGAGAAGATGTTTGCCACGATTGGTCATGTCTTTCGTCAATTTGGCTATTTGCCGCTGGGTACGCCAGCTTTGGAATACACCGACATTTTGATGGGGAAGTATGGGGCAGAAGGCGACAAACTCTTGTATCGATTTGAAGACAATGGGGGACGCGATGTCAGTCTCCGCTACGATTTGACGGTGCCCCTGGCTCGCGTGGTAGCCCAACACACTCAGTTGCCTCGCCCTTTCCGTCGATATCAAATCGCGCCCGTTTGGCGGGCCGAAAAGCCAGCACGTGGTCGATTCCGAGAATTCTATCAGTGTGACGTGGACGTCATTGGGTCCGACAGTCTTCTCGCTGATTTTGAATGTATTCAGGTGGGTGTGGCTGTGTTGCGTGCGTTGGGCGTGGAGGATTTTCAGATCCGCCTGAATGATCGTCGTATTCTCGACGGACTCTTGGCCAAAGCGGGTGTTTCAGAGCGTGACACACAGCTTACGGTGCTGCGTGCGGTCGACAAGTTGCCCAAGATAGGTTGGCCCGGCGTCCAGAAGGAGTTGGAGGCAGTTCCTGGGTTGACGTCCACAGGGATCGATGTCCTTCACGGTTTTTTGGAGGCCAATCTGAGCCAGCTTTCCGCCAATGATGTGGACATGGATGTCGCCGGTCCCGGCATTGAGAGTCTACAGCAGCTGCTCCAATGGGCTGAAACAGACGGTATTGCCCAATGGGTCGATGTGGATCTGAGCATCGCACGTGGGTTGGACTACTACACAGCGACCATCTACGAGACATTCTTGGGTGCCATGCCTGAGTTGGGGAGTGTCATGAGCGGAGGCCGATACGACGATCTGCTCACCATGTTCACGAAGGACGCTGTCCCTGCGGTCGGGATCAGCTTGGGTCTCGACCGATTGTTGGCCGGGCTCTTGGAGTTGGGGATCTTGGAGCAAGGCGCTCACTGCACCGATGTGTACGTCACCGTGTTTGATGAGGCAACGGTATCCTATTCTCAAGGGGTGGCTGGCCAGCTGAGAGCGGCCGGAATCAGTGTGCAATTGCATCTGACACCGGGACAAAAATTGGGCCGTCAATTCAAGAGCGCTGCGCGCAGTGGCGCGTCTTTTGTCGTGGTAGCGGGACCGGACGAGCGTGCAGCAGCGCGCATTACCATCAAGAACATGAAGACTGGCGACCAGCAAGACATGTCTCTGAGCGATGGCGTGGACTGGATCCGGCAACAAATCCAGTCGGCGTAGCAGTTCTACTGCTTTGAGCCACGGCAGGATCTCCCCTCCAATTCGATGTATGCTATTGCGGATGATGTGGTGTCGCCTCGGTTTTGGTGTGTTTCTGGTCATGGTCGTGACGGCGTGTGCAACGGTGCCCGTGGCCGTCGAGTCGGTCACACTCGATACCTTGGTGTTGCACAGCGATTCAGAAGGGAAAGTCCGCGCGGTAGAAGCACGAGGCTTGTTCAAAGAGGGGCAAGAGGCTTACACCGCTGGTCGGTATGCCGAGTCGGTCGAGAAGTTTGTTCTGGTGGCTACGCTCTTTCCAAGCACCTCCTATGTCGGTCATGCCCACTTCAACGCGGGACTGGGATTGCTCAAGTTGGAACGCTGGGAGGATGCCATCTCCCATTTCCAAACGGCCCGTGGGCGCCTGACAAAACACAGAGATCGTTCCGATGCTTGCATCCATTTGGCCGCGGCGTATGAGGCGACGAAGCAATGGGCGAAGACCGTGGAAGTGCTGACTCAGGCGCTGGCGATCGGCCAACTCTTGCCCGTGGATGTGGTGGAGACCTACGCCCGTTTGGGCGACGCGTTGTATCGGCAAGGGAAATTGGCGGACGCAGAAGACGCTCTCAAGAAGGCGTTGGAAGGATACCGTGACCACATTGACATCCCCGCGCTGCATCAGAATAGGCATGTGGCCAGGGCGCAATACCTTATTGGAGAAATCTACCAGCGTCTCTTTGGGAGCATTCAATTCCGGTTGCCCGTAGCCGCGATGAAACGGGATCTGACCGACAAATCTCACTTCTTTCTCAAATCACAAAGCGCGTTCATGCGGTGCATACGCTTGCGCCATTCGTATTGGGCAGTGGCCGCCGGCTTTCAGTTGGGTAAGCTGTATGAAGATTTTTATGACCACATGATGGCTTCGGAGGTCCCTTCCGACATGTCCAGAGACGATCAGGGGATCTACTTTGATGAGCTCAAACGCTACATCAAGCCGCTGGTTGTGAGAGCGATCGATGTCTATGAGCGCAATATTGGGATGAGCGATCGCCTCGGTGAGAACGGGGAATGGGCCAAGAAGACCCAAGAACGTTTGGAACGGATGCGCACCATTCTTCGCACCGAGTTCAAGGATCTTGAAGGCCGTCCTTAGGAGCCGGCAACCGACGGCGACGGATGGCGAAGAGCCCCCACATTCCAGCAATCAATACGAAAAGTGCATTGAGTGAAGACGAATCGTGCTGTTGGCAGCCACTGGATTTGGACGGCCCGGGAGAGCCGGTGGTGTCTGTTAGGACGTCCCCTGTCAACCCTTTCAATGGCAGTCCAGCATCGGAGGCAAAGTCCAACCAGTCGAGTTCGCACAGGGCCTGCTGTCCTTCGGTGAGTACACCAATGACAGGAGGGCGTAGATGGGTGAGCTCAAAGAGGGGGGCACCCAATTGGCCGACGGGCAGGATGGTCACCAAGTTTGGGAAGACACAGGCGTAGAGTTTGTCGTTGCCGTCACTTCCCAGGCAAGTGATGCGCTCGTCGTTTTCCCACGGGACAGCGCCACTTGGGCCCAAAGTAGCCATTTGATGATGGAGGGAAATGAACAAAGGGTTGTCACCCTCGCCGCCAATGGGTCCGTGAATGGGCTCGGGGGAACTGACAACAAACGACAACGTAGGCACCTCATCGAGTCGGTATAGGGTGAACTGGTCTTCGTTGTGCAAACGTACAAACAAGGCGCCGCCCGCCGAGCGCAGACTGGGTGTGCCCTCGAGCCCCTCGCCCACCATGTGAAAGGAGACCGTGGGTTCCGCGTCCTGGAACGACACGAAGGCCAGCGCAAGTTGTCCCGATTGAATCGCTGCGGCAACGACTTGTTCGCCATGTCCGACGATCGTTTGCCATGTGCTGTCCGGTTGCCAAATCGGTGTGACCGTGTTGCCCGAGAGTTGCCAAAGGGTCGACGGCTTACCAAAGCCAGTGAGCGCGATTACAGATGTCTTCCATGGAACCATGGACCGCACGGTAGCGGAGGTGACCTGTTCACTGCCTTCCACGAAGCGGGTGGTGCCGTCTCCCAGGACACGCCGGAGGCCCGTCGTACTCACCAGCCAAGGGATGTCTTTGTACCCAGCCGCTGTGCACAGTGGTGCCTCGGGGCCGTTCCACGCCGCGGGACAGACGTACTGCCATCCATCGTCTTGTTGCAGAGCAACTCCGCGAGACAAGCGGACAATCGCGGGGGTGGTATCGGATGGATGTGTCGCTACGCCTAGGGCAGCCGGCGCCGGTCCGTGGGCCTGTGCAGGAAGAGTACTCCCCACGGCAGCAAGGACCAACATGCAGCGGCTCAGAAGGTCGTTCTTCACAACGACTGATGGTACGGGAAATGGTGAGAGGATGCGAAAACGAGACTACGCTGGTCCGTTGGAGTTGGACTCGGGGCCTGCGTCTGGAAAACGAAGCAATCGAAATTGGTCGTTCTCTCGCTCACGGAACACTTCGATTTCCTTCACATTGGTCAAATTGACGTAGAGCGTTGGGTCGGTTTCGGATTCCATTCGAAGGCTGATGAACCCATTGTCGAGTCCCTCCACGACACCAATAATCGAATTGTTGTCTTCGTCGTCGTACTGAACGATCCAGACTTTTTTTCCAATCAGACGCTTCATTTTGTACCTTATCCATGTCCAATGTCACCATACCAAGGCGGCGAAATCGTAGCCGATGAATTGGGTGGCGACAAGTTGATTCATGGAAAGCCTACATACACCGCTGTGATTCACGCGCGCTGACCACGAATCGTAGCGTAGGGCTGCCGCGCACCCCATCGAGCGGGGCACGGTCCCGCACCTTAATGGTGCGTCCACTCGCTGTGCTCGCCGACGGCATAGTGCCACGCTTCGGCCCCCTTCTCGCGCTTCAGGCGGTGGATCAGGGGAAGGCGTGTTGCCTTGTCGAAGTTGTGGTGATCTGGTAGGGGATCCCTAATGATTATTCGAAAATCGACCAAAGAAATCGAAAAAATGCGTGCGGCCGGACGTGTCGTGGCGGATACCCATGTCAAGTTGATGGCCATGATTGAACCCGGTATCACGCTTCGCCAATTGGATCAGTTCGCGGAAGCGAACATTCGTTCCTATGGCGCCATTCCAACCTTCAAAGGATACCGTGGCTTCCCGGCGACGCTGTGTACATCGATCAATGAGGAAGTTGTGCACGGGATCCCGAGTGATCGCGTCTTGAAAGAAGGAGAGATCGTCAGCATTGATTGTGGTGCGACATTGGATGGATTTGTGGGGGATTCGGCCATCACCGTGCCGATCGGGACGATCAGCGACGAATTGCAACATTTGTTGCAGGTGACCGAAGAGAGTTTGTACAAAGGGATCGAGGCGGCTCAAGTGGGCAGTCGACTCTTCGACATTAGTTACGCCATTCAGGCCGCTATTGAGCCGCACAATTTTGGTATTGTCCGAGACTATTGCGGCCATGGTGTGGGACGAGAGTTGCATCAAGAGCCTCAGGTGCCCAACTACGGACGGGCGGGAACCGGGCCCCGTATCAAGGCGGGCTGGTGCTTGGCCCTTGAGCCCATGGTCAATTTGGGGACGCACGAAGTACAAACACTATCGGATGGATGGACCGTTGTAACTCGGGATCGGAAGCCGAGCGCTCATTTCGAACACTCCATCGCCATCACGGAAGACGGTCCAATCATTCTCACGGACCGACGAGATCTTTAGCCTTTTTCTTACTTGAGTTCGAATGCGCGAGTGATGATGTTCACCACGTTCTGATCCACCGCGCTCGTACTTTCGAACACCACAAACACCCAGGGCTTATCGTCCGTATTCGATGCCACGATACGGGGGTGCTGTTGATTCCCTAGCACCACGGTTTGATTGAGTTTTTGAGGGGTTCCGTGTGCCGATAGGTCCGGATTCAGTTGCTGGAAGAATACGGCTCCAGATCCCTCTGAATCGCCGGACGGGTTTTCCCAGACCACCGCGATTTGGCCGTTGTCGGCCACCGCCACGTCGGGTCGTTGCTGTACCCCAGCTTGAGTGCTCTGGTTTTGGGCGCTGGTCACAAACGAATCGCCTTCAAAGTACGGAGCACCCAAATCAGTGAAGCGCTGGATCATCACGTCCGCGGTGCCATTGGGGACAATGGATGTCCATGCGGCGACGAATCCCCCACCGGGAAACGAGGCCACCGCGACGTCTTTTTGGTCACCAGCGCTAGTGGAATGCAACAAAACGGGCTCGCCGTTCGGTTGCCCATCCGGTCCGATGATTCGCCCCAGCACACCGTAATTGTCCAGGTTCGGTTCGTTCTGGTCGTTCCATGCAACCACAAAGTCGCCGTTGTCCAATGCGGCGATGACGGGCAGCTCTTGTTGGCCGGTCACGTTGGTGTTGATGCGAACTTCATTGCTGGCTGGCGATGGTTGCGCTGAATTGTCGAGTGTGAAGGTGCGGATATAGATGTCAAAGCCGTTGCCATCCGTGGAATTCAGCGATTGCCAAGCGATCATCAACGGGCCCAATGTGCTGCGGTCAATGCTGGGATGTGACTGCTCAAAGGTGGTCGTCTGGTTCACTTTGAGCAACCCACTCGTGTATTTGTTGAGTGCGTAGTTGAATACGCGTAACTGCACGTCGCCGGTTTCGACGATTTCGCCCGTGGAGAAGTCGATCGCCTTTTCATTGAAGGCGATGGCGGTGTTAATGGTGTCCAACACCACCAGGTCCGGTTGGCCTTGGTGATGCGGGCTGGCCAGGGGTGTGAACACGTCACTTGTGGCATCGGGGGTTGCATACGTGTCGAAGTGCAAGCCGGCCACGATGTAGTTCAAGTCGGTTTGGATGTCCGTTCGCCAGTTGACAACAATGTCACCGGTAGGACCGACGTCTACGGAGCCGTGGATGTTTTCGGACGGGATACCGGCAGCCACCTCAATGGTGACCTCGCTGAGATTCAAGCAAACGCCTCGGCCGGATGGATCACACGTGGTGCCGTCTGGGCAGCCGTCGTACTCGATCTGCAGGCCATCCGATGAGCAGGTGACCGTCGCTTGCCCGCTGGCTTCGCACGAGGACGTGTCGGGCATGCATTGTGTACACGTCCCATCCACGCAGGCGCCGGTTTCGCACAACACGGTGTCCTCTGTCCATCCGTTGGCCTGGCATGTGGTGAGGAACCATTGCACATTGCCCAACGCGTTGGTGACCTGAACGCAGCCCTTTTCTCCCAGGCTGTACTGTTTAACACCGCCCTCGCCGGGGCAAGTCGATGCGCCACTGACACAGTATTTCTCGTCGGAGGAGGGACCTTTCACACAATAGAGTGACTGACATTGTGCGTGGGATTCGCATGGGTACAGATCTGGACACACAGAATCGTCGATGTTTCCGTCACAATTGTTGTCCAGGCCATCACAACTGACCTCTGGATTTTCGTATCCAACCACTTCCGTGTAGTCGCATGCGTACCCACCACCAACGCAGGTGGCCTTCACCGTGTTCTCGCAGACCCCATCCGTTTTGCAGTTACCGCCCAGGGGATCGATGATACTTTCATCGACGAGTCCGTCGCAGTCGTTGTCGATGGCGTCACACGTTGTTTCGTTGACCGCTTCGTAGCCCAGGCCTTCCAGCAATGCATAGTCACACAGCCAGACGCCTTGTTCGCATGTTGCCATGACCTTGTTGGGGATGTTGCAGATGCCCAGTTGACTGCAATTGCTGTCATTCACATCGTGCAGGTCTTCGTCAGTGAGTCCGTCGCAGTCATTGTCCACATTGTCGCAGGATGTTTCGACATCCGCTTCGTATGCTTGGACTTCAGCGAAGTCGCAAATGAAAGACCCGTTGAAGCAGGTGGCTTCGATGGGTTGTCCAGCACACACTCCGGTGTCAAAGCCAGCGCAATCCGATGCAGAACCGTACACATCCTCATCGACAAGGCCATCACAGTCGTTGTCTTTTCCGTCGCAAGTTAACTCAACGTCTTCTACGGTGTCGCTGTAATGACAATGCCACATGGCGCTCTCGCAGGTGGCTGTGACGCCGTATCCGCATTCGCCGAGCGTTTTGCATTGGGTGGCAGCGTGCGGTGTGTTGGTCTCCAGGCCCACATCAACTTCTCCGTCGCAGTCGTTGTCGAGACCATCGCACAGGGTCTCCTCGGCTTCGTACGCTTCAATTCCATCGTAAAGACACCACACAATGCCGCCTTGGCATACCGGTCCGCCCTGCGACGCGCAGACCCCTTGGTCCTTGTTGGGGTTCGTGCACTTGGTGATGGTCAGATTCGGAATGTCCTCGTCCACGAGGTCATCGCAGTCGTTGTCTTTGCCGTCACACGATGTTTCCGCGGGTTCAAAGTCGGGATAGTACGGGTCGCCCGAAGGATTGGTGGACAAGAAGAGGGCGTTGCATTGCCATTCGCCATCGACGCATTGAACACTTTGACCGTTGGCGTCATCACTGGGCTCGCATGCGCCGGTCGTCGGACAGTCACTGAACTCCAGTTTTTCGATGACGTTGTCCACGTCCCCATCGCAGTTATTGTCGAACTTGTCGCATGAGAATTCCTTGTTTCCTGGCTCGAAAAAGGGTCCGTAATCGCACTGCCATTGCCCGCTCTCACAGGTGACCTGAGCCCCACTGCAGATGCCCACGTTCTTTTCGCAAAAAGCCGGACTGCCCACGAGGTTGGTGTCGACACCCCCATCACAGTCGTTGTCGAGGCCATCACAATCCGTCTCCGTCTCTTCCCAGTTTTCCACCGCTAGAAAGTCACAATTCCAACTGCCGTTGACACATCGACTGGGCACTCCTTCGCCACAGACACCACCAGAACCGCACTCCGCATCTTGGGCGCGTTCTAGGCTCTCGTCTGCGGCACCATCACAGTCGTTGTCGAGTCCGTCGCACGTGGTCTCCACGTCTTCATACCCATCGACGGTGCCGTATCCACAGTCCCATGTTTTGTCTTCCAAACAGACCGCTTCCCCTACAACGCCTGCACAAATCCCTTGTGTCTTACATCCCGATGGGATGGGACAGTTGATGACGACACCGTCGATGGGCGGCAGCATGTCGGCGGTGATCACGACGTCCGTTTGTTCCACAATCTTTTGTTCGTTGAGCTCGATCACACATGCCATCAGCAGGGAGCAACTGAGAATGGGCATCAATCTGGATAGAGTCGGAATCATGGGTTGCTCCTGCGGGTCGGTCGATTCAAACCGACCAAGGTTCCAGTCCTCGCTATTGACGGGGGATCAAACTCCCGCGATCGGCCAGGAAAGCATGTGTCTTGTTCCATCATAGGAGTTGAGCAAAGAGCATGCCACTTTCTCGGGTTGATTCCTTCTTCATCAACCCCCTGAAAACATAGATCTAATATTGTCCGGGCGTTCGACATCCGGGTAATTGAGTGAAAGTTTTTCATAGTGATGTGCACAGAATTCACCCCATCCCATTGGGTACCAAGCAACGCTTGGTCTCCGTTCGTCATCGTTTCGAGGTGAAGAAACAATGTGGACTGGGTTGAAATCAAAGCGTACCCCTAAAAGTCGATGCTCGTATGAACCATGATCCCGTGGCGATGAGGTACAGCGTTGAAGCGAAGTCGATGGGTGTCGTCCAAGGATATGCTGGGTTCGGTGGCGCCGTCGGGTGACAGAAGCAAGAGCGTGATGCCAGCGGCGACCAAAGCGCCACCGGCTGGCATGATGATGGTGGTGAGCAGTCCGTAGAGTTCAGCGTCGGTCTTGTGCTGTTTGAACTGACTGGCGTAATTCGGTGAATGAACATCGAGTGCGTTGGCCTCATCGACGGTCGCCATTGTCAGTATTGCGGTGTAAATAGCGCCCCCAATGGCTGCGGCCCCGATACCCAGTGAAGTCCACCCCGTTATTGATTGCCATGGGGTACCGCCTGTCGAAGAAACACTTGCGACCACCGAGTCGTCCGAATCCTCGTCACCCATGCCCAGGCCGTCGTCCTCGTTGATCACATCGTCTTCCATGTCCGCGATGGGCCCGGGATCGCTGGTTTCGCTGTCGTCTTCCAGTGCGCTAAAGACGTCGCCCTCACTGGTATCTTCTGCGGCACTCAGGACGTCTTCCTGGTCCATTTCTTCCGGTTCCTCGGTGCTGTCTTCGGTCAGAATACTGTCGCTTGTCTCGGGTTCCTCCGGAATCGGTGCAGGATCGGCAATGTCTTCTTCTGGAATGTCTGCCGGCACGTCTTCAGGCGTGGAGGGCAGTGGAACGGCCACTACCTCCAATTCATCGTCGGCGGAGTTGTCCTCTTCCTCTGCAGTCTCTGGAGGCTTGCTGTCGTCCACCGGTTCCGGTGGCGGAGCCGTGGTCGTTTGCTCGGCTTGTTCTTTGGGCGTTGTGGCAGGTTTCGTGGTGTCGTCCTGCTCGGCCGCGACTGCGACCAGAACCGCTGTACCTCGTTTGGGCATCACGGGACGGCGTGCGACGACAATGACCGGCGGCAAGTTCGGCAACCTTTTGGCGGTCTTGGCGGGCACTGTCGGCGATGCGGGGCTTTCGGGCGGTGCGGTGCCGGCATAGACGGTTGTGGTGTGCCCCGGGTTTACGTTGATGTCGGAACGCCACGTCGATGGTCCGCTAAGAGTGACAGAGACTACATGATGGCCCGCGGTCACTTCGAGGCCAGTGAGCGGCGTTTTGCCCCGGATCACACCGTCAACGGACACCGTTTGTCCATGTTGTGGCGCAAAGACATCGAGGCGACCTCGTGGAACGGGAAGCTCGATGGGTATCGTGATTCGAACGTGTTTTCCAGCATGCACGTTGTGTTGATACTTGCGATGCACACCGGCCTTTGTGGTGGCGTGGATGACGAGCGCACCTTCTTTTAGCCAACGAAGTATGGGACCGGGCAGACAATCTTGGTCGGGAACGCCCGGTCGTTGGAGACAAATCCAGGCGTTGTTTGGCTTGGTGATGATCTCCAGCTCGGCGTTGTGCGCACTCAGAATGGTTCTGAGTTGTGAAATTTGTTGTCGTCCGGATAGTCGTCCGGCAGGGGCCCTCCCAATTCGCATATACCGTTCAGCGAGTCGAAGAGCTGTCTCGAATTCGTCTGCCTCGCGGTACAACTGAACGGCTTCGAGGAGCACAAGTTCGTTGGGATATTGTTCGTACGCATCGACCAACGCCTTGGCGGCACGCGACGGGCGCCCCAAGTTCTTATACAGTTTGGATTGGGCTTGCAGGCGGCGGTACTGATCATATCCAGAACCCGCCCACGCAGGGGGGACGATGCTCACGAGCACGAGACAAAATGCCCCAACCAGGCAACCTCTCGAATGCATTAAAGCTTGTCGACGAGAGGATGCCCCCATGGCAGAGCAATCGACATCGGGCGCTCGAATCTGCATAAACTCATTCAACATGGTATCTCGCACCTGGTGGCTACGCAAACTTCACACTACTTGATCGAGTCCTCTGCTCTGGGATTAAGCCATGGTTTTCGTGTGTGGCAGCGTGAATTTAGGGCCCGTCCAGGCAAAAGCCTTGGTAGCACTCTTCTCCAGGGGGGCAGTCGACTCCTAGGCAGCTTAGGAAGCCTTGGCATCCGTAGGCCAGCGGCGGGAGGCACGCCTGTTGAACACAGGAGGTCCCCGCGGGGCAATCCTGGTTCTTGGTGCAGGGCATTGAGCAAACTTGCCCTACATTGGGGCTGTTGACACAGAGCCCTGTGCCGCATTGCCCCGCTGTTTCGCACGGCTCGCAGAACCCCAGTGGCAATGCTCCGCACTTGGGCGTGGGGACACCCAACACGTTGGGCATACACAGAGGCGTTTCGATGCTTTCATCCTCTACCTCACCACATGCTAGGGAGGAATATTGCTCGGGACAGTCCGCATTGGAGGCGCAGGAGCGGACACAAAAACGGATGTCCCCAAGTGGCTCATAACAGAACAAGCCGTCGCCGCAATCAGCATCGGTTTTGCACGAACTGCAGTCCGTTCCGTCGTCTTCGCACACACCCGATAAGGGGGAACAGAAGAAGTCTTTTGGAGTGTCGCCGAATTGCTTGCAGTAGTACCAGCGAGGGCAAACGGTGTCTCCGAAATAATCGCACCGTGAGGAGCAAAACCCCACACCGCGGGCGTCCTCGACACACTCGCCGTCGGCGCAGTCCGAGTCGGACTCGCATGGCGTACAGAGCAGACCGTCGCCGGCCGGCTCACATTGATCATCCGTGCTTGGGTCGCATGCATCTCCCGAAGAAGGTGGATTGGGCGCGTTGTCCCCGGCGGCATCGGGTTTGTCCGTCCTCAGCTCATTGCTGCTACCGGAGCCGCACCCGCCGAACATCAAACCAACGAAGACGCCAAAGACAAGGGTTTTCCAGGTTTTCATGGTTGATACGATAACGGGAGGCCCCGCCCGCTTCAAGGTTCGGCGTGTGGTTACCACCCGGGCCGGAGGTTTTCTAGGTGGGTGTTCCTCGATAACACGGGGGAAATAATTGTTGGAATAACCAGGATTTGTTGGCAAATCCACACATTCGGACGTATGAAGGTCCCGGTCCAAACACATTGTGTAGGAAAAAGGTGGCTGCCCATGGGAGACAACGACGCCCAGATTTCGAAGCAAAATGCGGCTGCGATCGCGACTCGTCCTTTATGGGGTCGGGGGCGAGCCCGGTGCTTGGTCGTTGATGATGAGTCCTCTGCCATTGAAGTTGTTCGTGCGACTCTAGCGTCATGGGATGTGGAGGTCGTGGGTGCTTCTAGTGGGCGCGAAGCGTTGGAGATGATCGCCCAAGAGACACCAGATTGTGTCATTTTGGACATCATGATGCCCGCCATGGACGGATTTGACGTGTGCAAGAAAATCAAGGAGCGCTGGTCTGACGAGCACATTCCGGTGGTGATGCTCACGGCGTTGACGGGCCGAAGGGAACGCGTTCGAGCCTGGGACGTTGGAGCAGACGATTTCTTGCAAAAACCGATACAGCCAATGGAATTGGTCGCGCGTCTCCGCAGCTCCTTGGTGTCTCGCGAATTGAATCAAAAACTCGCTGAAAAAGTACAAGCTCTCGAAGTGGTTGAGAAAAGCCGCGTGCAAGAGCTTCGCCACTTGACCGAGTTCCTGACCTTTGCGGATCGTTCCTTATGGTACTTCGATCCGAATCGCCGAGACGACGAGGCCCATTGCCAGATGCTATTACAGCAACTGATCCAGCGAGGTCCCAAGGATGTGACGCGGCCTGCGGTCGTTCTGATGGCAACGAAGATGGAGCAAGGCGGCTATCAAGGATTCCTGTACACGCGCGATGGCGCTGAAATTCGACGCTATCTCGGTCCGCTTACGATCACGAAGAAACGAGCCAGTGTCCTCTTTCCTCCCGATGGCGAGGTCGTGTACGCCAACCAGAACACCATGGGGCAGGACGATGTGTTGAGTTATCGCTTTGACCGATTCATCCGCCGGGCCGTAGGTCCCATGCAGAATTACGTGTCGTGCGCGTTGGACACCGTGGGTGTGGTGGCCTTTAATTACGGGAGTGAGGTCGGAGGTTTTGCGGCCCATTTGTTGCGTAGCTTTGTGCTCCATTCCAGTGTACTTCGCCGCTTGGCCAATCAGGCCCACGAAACGGAAGAGGCCTTTGTGGTGGCCATTGAGACGTTGGCGCGTGCGTCGGAGGCCAATGACGAAGATACGGCCAATCACCTCACGCGCGTCAACGAATACTCTCGTGTGTTGGCGTTGGCGCTCGGGTGCTCTGAGGAATTCGTTCGTCAGATTCACTATTCGGCTCAAATGCACGATGTCGGAAAGATTCATGTTCCACGCGAAATCCTGCGGAAACCAGGCCGTTTAACGGACGACGAGTGGGCATCAATGATCGAACATCCCGTGTATGGTGCTCGCATACTCGGCGAGGCCCCGGCGCTGGCCATGGCCCGGGAAATTGCGCTGTGTCACCACGAAAAATACGATGGGAGCGGCTATCCCCGTGGTTTGAAGGAGATGCAAATTCCACTCTCTGCCCGCATTGTTTCGGTTGCGGATGTGTACGATGCGTTGCGTTCCAGTCGTCCCTACAAAGAAGAGTTTACCCACGAGAAATCGATCGACATCATTCTCAACGGCGACGGTCGTGTGGAGCCGAGCCACTTTGACCCCGACGTGCTCGCCGTCTTCCAGGTACGACAGGATGAATTCAAGAGGATCTACGCTGAGTTTCGCGATGCTCCCAGCCGGTTGCAGGCCGCGCCGTTGGAGAAACAAGCCAACGGCTAACATCATGCGCCGCATTGGCTCCGTTGACAGGTGCTTCGTCCGTCGATAGGCTCCGCGCCATGATGACCCTTGAAGGAAAGACAGCGGTGATTTTTGGTGTGGCCAGCGAGAGCTCCATTGCATGGGCGATTGCGCAACAGTTTGCGGAGGCTGGCGCCACGGTGTTTTTGGGCTATCAGTTCAAGTTTCGAAGCCGGGTCATGCAGTTGGTGAAAGACAAACCTTGGGTGGCCGGCTGGTTTCCTTGTGACCTCTCCGATAACGACGAGGTCAAGAAATTCTTCGGCGATCTAGACACGAAGGTGGACACTCTTGTGCACGCTGTTGCGTACGCAGACCCATCCACATTTCGAAAGCCCGTCGTCATGGCGACGGCGGAGGAGTTCAGCGACGCGCTCAGTATCAGCGCATTCACACTCCTTCGGATCATTCGATTTGCGATGCCAAAGCTCACTGACGGCGCTTCTATCATGACGTTGAGCTATTTGGGCGCAGTGCGTTGTGTACCCAATTATCGGGTCATGGGAATCGCTAAGGCGGCACTCGAAGCCACGGTCCGTGAAGCGGCATCGGCTGTGGGTGGGCGCGGGATCCGTGTAAACGCCATCAGCGCTGGTCCCATTCGCACGTTGGCCGCTTCTGCCATTGCCGGATTCGATGCCATCTTGGCTCATGTGGAACAGAACGCGCCGCTTCGAACCAACGTCACGCAAGACGATGTTGCCGGTTCAGCGCTCTTTTTGGCAAGCGATGCCAGCCGCCGGGTCACGGGTCAAACCCTGTACGTCGACAGCGGTTATTCTTCCATTGGGGTGCCCTTGGCCGGATCGCTCTAGAGACGCCGGTATTCTCCGTTCATTCGCCGTGTTTTGCCCTGTTGCGTTCGCGTCACAGGGTGTGGTTGTCACACTACGATCTCCAAAGTTACCTCTAGTAATTACAAGGTGTTACGTGTTGGCACGGTTCTCGCTCTATCTCTAGCGGCAACGGGCTGCCAACAGACGGTGGCCCATCGGCATTGAGGAGCAAAATGATGAAATCGCTGAAAGAAAACTGCACTTCCAAATCGCTGTGGATGCTTTTCTGTGTTCTGTTTATGTTGGCTGGTTGCGAGATTTATGGCCCGCGCCCCCTCGGACCGCCGGTCTTTATTGATGATTCGCCTGGCGTGATCGTGACGTCCCCGGTGGAGCCGAGCGAATGGTTCGGCGTGATTTCCATTACAGCCTATGCCCCAGCATTGTCGTCTCTGACGCCCGATACGCAAACAGTGATGGTGACCGTGCGTGAGGGTGGTGCGTATGGTCCTGTGCTTATAGAGCCGACCGAGTTTGAGTTGGAGTCCAATGGAATTGTTGCCATCGATGTGGTGGATGCTCCCTACGGGTATTACGACATTGAGGTGCTCGGGTTGGATCTGTTTGGGAACAACGTGAGCTACGCCGCCACGGGTATCACACTAGATGAGCCCATTGTCAGCGTGTCGTTGGACCTGGACCCCATTTCGTTTGCGGGAACCGTTCTTCTGGACATTGTTGAGCCTGCCGACGACGGCTTCACGGGCCCTGCATCTTCTCTCGACTACATCTTGTGGGAGAACGACCCATTGACTGGGACCCTGACCTTTGTTGAAGAGATCACGGAGATCCCCCTGGACGGTTGGACGATGCCTACCATTGAGAACCTCGAATTGGGTGCCTACACCATCGAAGCCTTCGGTTTCGACGTCTATGGGAACCTGATTTATGAATATGTGGCCGATTTCAGCCACGAATCGGAAGAAACCCTGGTTCCCATCTTCTTCTGGTACAGCCTGTAGGCTGCTACGTGCTCGGTTGCCAGTCTACGATTCGTAGCTGAACCGACACCTGTCCCCGCCACTCATTGTATTCCGGTCGAAATGCCACGTCGATGAGAGCGCCCTCTTCGGGCGCCTCATCGCCGACCCGAAATGCGATGGCATCCATACGCCGCTCATATTGTGTCAACGCGAGCTTGGCGTGGTCTCCGTCTGTCCCTACCCGACGAACGGAGCCCACTCGAACGCGCCGAGAGCAGAACTTGGGCTCAGGATTACCCGCTCCAAATGGCGCCAGGACTTCGATGGTGTCGATGAGATTGCTGGAAATGTCTCCGAACGACACTTCTGCATCGAGGGACAACGATGGATTCCAGGCATCGGGCGGCGTGAGGGCCTGGGCGGCCTCTTGAAATGCGTCCCGAAATTTCTCGATGTTTTCCGCTCGAATGCTGAGCCCTGCCGCATAGGGATGGCCCCCATATTGTTCGAGCCATTCTTCGCAACGCTCCAAGCCGCGCATGACATCGAATCCTCGAATGCTACGGATACTGCCTTTGCCGATCCCCTCGTCGTTGACCGCGATCATGACACAGGGCCGGTGGAAACGTTCCACCGAACGCGACGCAACAATGCCCGTGACACCCGGATGCCATTGGTCGCTCCACAGGACGTGGGCGGGTGCCTTGACGCCCTTGGGACTCTCCATGACTTGTGCCACGGCTTGTTCTTCGATGACGTCCTGCAGTTCGCGGCGTTCTTTGTTCTCACGATCGATCTCTTGGGCGATGTCTTTCGCGATGTTCGCATCGTCGGTGCTGAGGAGCACATAACCCTTGAACGGATCACTCAAACGGCCCGCTGCATTCAATCGCGGGACCATCTGAAATCCGACGGTACCGGCGGTGAGTGGCCGTCCGGGTGGCAGAAGCGAGAGGAGTGCTCGGATGCCCACGTACGGGGACTGGCGCATTCGCTCTAGCCCGTATGCTGTGAGAACACGATTAACGCCACGAAGAGGGACCACGTCGGCGATGGTGCCCAGTGCTGTGATGTCCAGTAGGTCTCGAACGTCCGGCTCCGGCTGGTCAGCGAAGAAGCCACGGCTGCGCAGCTCTGCGCGCAATCCCAAGACCAGATAGAAAGCGAGCCCTGCGGCACACAGATCCTTGAACGGGAATGGGCAGTCCGGTTGATGTGGGTTCAAGATCGCGTTTGCGTTCGGAAGACCGTCGTTGGGAAGCTGATGATGATCGACGATGATGAAGTCGGCTCCAAGCTCCCGTGCTTTGGCGACAGCGGCCACATCTCGAATTCCGCAGTCGACCGAGATAAAGAGTGAGGTTCCGTCCGCCACCAGTGCTTCGACCCGCTTCGGATTGACGCCATACCCATCGACAAAGCGATTGGGCAAGAAAACATGGGGTTCGTAACCGATCTTACGAAGGAAGCGCGTCAAGATGGCTGAAGCGGTCATTCCGTCCACATCGTAGTCGCCGTGAATGGTGACTCGTTCTCCCTGCTCAAACGCGGCGAGGATCCGAGTGACCGCCTCAGGCATCCCTTTGATCTGGTGGGGATCGGCCAGCTGGGAGAGTCGTGGATTGAGAAACGTCTGTGCGGATTCAGGGTCGTTATACCCTCGATTGACCAGCAATCCGGCAACGACATTGGAGATGTTGAGTTTCTGCGACAACTCGGCCACCCGACTGGGATCGGGCTGACGTATGTTCCAAATACGTTTTACGCCCACCGGCATCCTCGTCTTGGTTGATGTGGGGAGAGCGTGATGGGGGTGCTGTCGGATGCGTGACGCAATGCAGCTACAACCTCTTAGCCCTTGGATGCTTGTGGCGTTCTCGCGACTTCGCTGCTCTTTTCTTGGCCGTCGCCGATGTACTTGTCGAAGATGATGACGAGTGGTGAAGCGATGAAGACCGACGAGTAGGTACCGACGATGACGCCGATGGTCAGAGCCAGGGCGAAGTCTTTGATCAATCCACCGCCCCACACAAGCAAGGACACCACCACAAACAAAGTGGTCAAAGAGGTCAACACTGTGCGACTTAGCGTCTCGTTGATGCTCTGGTTGACCAGTTTGCTCAAGTCCATGCCTTTGAATTTCTGGAGATTCTCACGGATGCGGTCGTACACCACGATGGTGTCGTTGAGTGAGTACCCAATGATCGTCAACAAGGCGGCGATAATGGGCAAAGTGAACTTGATACCAAAGAGGCTGAAGAGCCCCAGAGTGATCATGGTGTCATGAATCAAGGCCGCAACGGCGCCGGGCGAATACCGGAAATCGAATCGGAAGCCAATGTAAATCAGGATACCGATGATCGCGTAGAGAATGGCCACCATCCCCTTGTTGAACAAGTCTTTTCCCACGCTCGCGCTGACGGATGTGGCGGACTCTACGGTGACAATATCCTTGCCGAACCTGTCTTGAAGTGCCGCCTGCATCTTGTTCTGGAACTGCTGCAGGCTGACCGTGAAGCTCTTGTCGAGCCGGGTCTCCAAGATGGCCCCTACGCGTAGGTCGTGTTTGGCTCGTTCTTGTTTGAAGTCGTCATCGGCCAACTCTTGTCCTTCTTTCTGAA
The DNA here is from genome assembly GCA_963578115.1 of Myxococcales bacterium. GTDB lineage: Bacteria > Myxococcota_A > UBA9042 > CAUZBV01. The sequence continues at coordinate 1,995 of CAUZBV010000003.1, read as the reverse complement.
ACTCAACAACGCGGAGGTTGTATTCCTTGTAGAACTCCATCGCTAAATTGCGTTCCTCGTCGCTGGAGATCTCGAGCTGCGGGTAGTCCACCGTGTAGATTCGCGGCGTCTTGTCCTCGCCGATCGTGCAGGTTCCGGCCGCCGTATCGATCGTCACTTTGTTTGCATCCGTTACGGGCGTACAGGCACCTCTGGAGTCACAGCATCGCGGGTTGGAGATGATTTGGCGGAGCAACGTTTTCGTGGATTGAATGGGAGCGCCCTGCTTGAGGAGCACCACAAACTTGTCTTGCTCTTGAGGGCGGGAAACCCGCTCTGTTTCGGTTCCTTTGTTGGCCGCGAGGCCCGTTTTCAGGCTTTTCTGAATGTCTGCGGCTTGTTCGTCGCTCAACATCGTGGTCGTTTCAACGAAGATCTGATAGCGCGTCTTCTCGTCGGGGCTTTCAAAGTCTTGGACCTCGACTTGACTGTCAGGATTCCCGTCCGAGAGTACATCGCGAACCACCGAACGGATGTCGTCACGAGACACGTTCGCGTCTTGTTCGAAGGCGAGGATCAATTTGTTTCCACCCAGAAAGTCGATGCCCAGATTCAGACCGTTGATGACGAGCAATAACACGCATCCCAGGATGAGCATGGTGCTGATGAAGAGCATCGTTTTGGAGTGCTGAACGATTGCGTACCTGGTTCCGGGTTTGATGATTTCATGCATTCGTTGACTCCTAGATGCTCAGCGATTCGACGTTGCGCTTTTGTATCATTCGGTTGAAGAGCATGCGGGTGACCACAATGGCTGTAAACATGGATGAGACGATGCCCCACACCAACGTGACCGCGAAACCATGAATGGGCCCGGTCGCCATTTTCCAGAGGATGGCCCCCGCCAGCGCTGTGGTAACGTTGGCGTCGAAGATGGTCCAAAAGGCCTTTGAGTACCCGGTGTCGATAGCGGCGCGGACAGCTCTGCCGGCGCGCAGTTCTTCTCGGATGCGTTCAAAGATGATCACGTTGGCATCCACGGCCATACCGATCGTCAACACGATGCCCGCGATGCCCGGTAGAGTCAGCGCGGCGTTCATGCCTACGAGTACAGCCACGATAAAGATGATATTGAGTGACAACGCGACGACCGCGATGACGCCACTGGTGCGATAATAGAACATCATGAACAAGACGACGCCGATGCCTCCTGCGATAAGCGCTTGGATGCCCGATTGGATCGATTGTGCACCCAGGGACGGTCCCACATGGTGGTCATGAACTTTGTACACCTGCGCTTTGTACGCGCCGGAGTTGAGCACAGTCACCAGGGCTTGGGCCTCGCGTACTTGCTGTGTTCCGCCGCCACTGCCCAACGTGATCTGAGCGCGGCCCCCGGTGATGGCTTCTCGAATGACTGGTGCAGAGCGAACTTCATCGTCGAGCATGATGGCAAGAAATCGGCCCACGTTTTGTGTGGTGAGGTCCCCGAAATCTCTGGCACCTTCGCTGTCGAACTCCAAGGACGCGTAGGGTTGGCCGTTTTGCTCGTAAGAAACCTGAGCGCGTGTTAAGCGGTCGCCACTGATGGTGATGGGGCGTTCCCCCCCACTTTCTGTGGGGACCCTCATGTTTCGAATGACGTAGTGTGTACGCCATCCTTTGGATGTCTGCTTCATCGACGCAACGTTGGTCGCCGTCAACTCTTCGAAGCCGATCATGTGATCGTCGTCGATTAGCGTACTTTGTTTGGCCTTCCCCGTAGCGGGATCAATCGCGCGGCGTTGTTCACCGACGAATCGGAAGAATCGAACGAGCTCACTTTTCTTTTGGGCCCACAAGTGCTTCTGCGTGGAGGAGCGCTTGGCGTTGTCATCTTCCACCCAATTGCGGAACTCAAGCGTTATGGCCATGCCGGGGTTATCGGCTTTGAACAGAGCGATGTCTGCGTCAGACAAGGAGTCCAAGGGGTTTGCCACGGTTTCGTCTTGATTGGCGATGTCGAGAAGGCGGAAC
>CAUZBV010000002.1:0-31607 GCA_963578115.1 Myxococcales bacterium | reverse complement strand
ACATCGTTGAGCCCTTGCGGCATGGATTGGCACCCATTGGGGCACGGGCTGGACTGGGCGATGGCGTCGTTTGCACAGGTGACGAGGTTGTCGCCGTCGCACCAGTCTCCGTTGGTCTTGGCGGTGCAGAAGTCGGGCGGCTCGTTGCACACATCGTTGAGCCCTTGCGGCATGGATTGGCACCCATTGGGGCACGGGCTGGACTTGGCGATGGCGGCGTTTGCGCAGGTGACGAGGTTGTCGCCGTCGCACCAGTTTCCATTGGCTTTTCCGGTACAGAAATTCGTCGCCTTCTCGCATTCATCGTTCACGCCAATCGGCATGGATTGGCACCCATTGGGGCAGGCAGTGGTCTGTGTGACAAGGCCGTCGTTGCATTGGACCAGATTGTTGCCGCTGCACCACAGGCCGTTCACTTTGCCATCGCACTCGGGATCGGTCGTGTTGGCGCATTGATCGGCGGTACCCAAGGGCATGGAAAGGCACCCGTTGGGGCATGGGGTGGTGGACGCGATCGATCCATTTTGGCAGTTGACGAGATCGTCTCCCTTGCACCACAGGCCGTTTATTTTCCCCTCGCAGAAGCTCTGGGAATCGGGTGCACATTGATCGGCCGTGCCCACCGGCATGGACTGACAGCCGTTCGGACACGCCGTCTCCGAGGCGATACTGCCGTTCTGGCAATTGACCAACGCATCGCCCTTGCACCACAAGCCATTCAGTTTTCCTTGGCAAAATGTGTCACTGGGTGGTGGCACATCGCCACATTGTTGGCTGTTCTGACTGGTAAAGGTCTTGTTGCAGATCAGATCGGCCTCCGAGATTTCGGCGAATCCGTCAAAATAGACCGAGGGCGACCAGATGGTGGGGCCCTTTTGGAACTGAAAATGCAGATGGACACCTGTGCTGTTTCCGGTGGTACCCACGGTGCCCAGCGCTTGGCCCGTACAGACGGTTTGGCCGGTGGAGACCACAATGGAGCCGGGCGCCAGGTGGTTGTACATGGAGTGCACACCGCCCCCATGATCGACGATGACGGTGTTGCCCCAACCGCTATTGTATTCGGCGGATTTGCAGCCATAACACCCTCCAGTGACGTCCCCTTTGACGTAAACGACGGTGCCGTTAAAGGTGGCAACGGCCTTGCCCCCGGAGGGCCCGCCGCCAAAGTCGAGCGCGTAGGCCATATAGGGCGCCGTATGGCCGTTCCAATTGCATCCGCTGCCGGGAAATTTCGACGCCCAACTTTGGGTGATCACGTATTGATTGCCGTTGGTCACAGGCATGTGTGGCATGAACCCAAATGTGGCGGCCGCCTGTGTTGTCGCGAACGTCCGGGCTGGCTGTGGATTCTCAAAATGCGCCGGGTTAGGCTCGTCGACCGGTGTGCATCCGGAACCGAGAAGGACCACGATCGTGGGCCATGCGCTGTACCAAGAGGTGCTGGATCGAATCATCAATTGCTGTCTCCTGAGTGCTTTCAGCCGGGAGCCTATTTTACCGCACCTTCCGCCCAGCACCTAGCACCAAGACGCCCTTCCGTGTGCACATTGGTTCCACATCGCGAATCGGAAAAAGTCAGAGCGGTCTGAGTACGCGTCATTGTCTGGCAAAAAGGGCAATCCCCTACAGATCATCGTCGTCGTCGACGACGGGCTTCCCTCCATCGCTTCCGGGGTTGTCTTTGGTGTCTCCGGCAGGACTGTCCACATCCTCCCCAAACTCGAGTTCAAGCTCTTCCATGGATTGTTCTTCGTTCAGCTTTTCCAGTTCCGGTTCTGCGGACTGGTCCATGAACTGGGATGGCAGCCACAGGGACAAAGGCTCCACGTAGGTGATCAACATCAATGTCGCGAAGAGCAACAGGAGGTAGGGGATCACCGATTTGTAGACGGTCATGACCCGCTTTTTGAACTGGAAGCTGGCGATGAACAGGTTGATGCCCACCGGCGGGGTCATGTAGCCGATCTCCAAGTTGATCAAAAAGATGACGCCCAAGTGAAGCGGGTGCACTCCGTAGCGTTCGGCAAAGGGCACCAAGAGTGGGACCACCGCCACGATGGCGCTGAAGATGTCCATGAGGCAGCCGACAATGAGTAAAAAGACGTTCAATGCGAGCAGAAATGCAATTCGGGAGTCGATGTGCTGCTCCAGGACACCCAGGATCTGTTCGGGGATTTTGTTCAGGTTCAGGTAGCCTGTCAGTGGCATGACGACGGTCATGATCAAGATGATGGCGCCGACCAGAATCATGGAATCCGCCACCATCTTGGGCAGATCGCGGGTGACGTGGATGTCTCGGTGGATTCCCACTTCAAGAATGAGCAAATAGACGCACGTGAGCGTCGCGATTTCATTGATGTCCAAGATCCCGGTCAAAATGGTGGTCAAGATAAAGACCGGCAGCAACGTTTCGCCCAGGGCCTCCTTGAGCGCTCTTCCGACCTCACTCCACGAGAATGTTGTCCGCTTGATCTTGTAGCGAACGCCCATAATGGCTGAATACCCGCAGAGCACACCGGTGAGGATGAGGCCCGGAATGAGGCCCGCCATGAAGAGGTTGGCCGGTGTCATGATGCTTTGGCCGGGCGTGGCCAGCCCGTAGACCAACGCGAAGATGAACACGGGCAAGGCCGGGAAGAAGAGAAGGCCCAACGACCCGGATGCGGTCAGAAGACCCAATGAAAATTGTTCGGGATATTTCCGCTCCATCAAAATCGGATAGAGCAGGCCGCCCAGGGCGATGATGGTGACCCCTGAGGCCCCCGTGAACGTGGTGAAGAAAGTGCAGGCACACACGGCCACGATGGCCAACCCGCCCGGTGCCCATCCCAGAATCGCGTCTGCAAATCGAACCAGCCGTTTGGGGGCGTTGCTTCGTGCCAACAAGAAGCCAGCAAAGGTAAAGAGCGGAATGGGGAGTAAGTGCTCTTGGTCGAAGAGCGGCTCAATGTCGTTAAAAAACCCGTAGAGCGACATGCCGTCCGACGCCATCAACGTCATGGCCAAGACCGCGATCACCACAAAGAGGGGCAACCCCAGCAAGGCGAGAACGCCGGTTAGGATTTGCAGGCTGAGCAGTCCCGTGGGCCCCATGGGCTACTCCTCCTCGCCCGTTGGTGGATCGGCGTCGGTCGGACAGGACGCCGCCACGCCGCGTCGGATGGCGTTGACCACAAAGTGCAAGGTCATCAGGCCAAAGGCGCCCACCATGGGCCAGAGCCAGAGTTGTCGCTGGAGCCACCACTTGGACATGCGAGGGACCAAGAAATCATCCGAGTCGATTTTCCCCACCCATTCGTGGGCAAGAGACATCAACATGAGGCACGTGGCCGCGCCGACCAACTGCAGAATGACCCCGAGGCTGTTTCGCAGGCGGTCGGGCATATAATGGCTGAGCGCATCCACGCTGATGTGCTGGGCTCGGCGGGCGGCGATGACGCCGCCAAAGATGCCCAGATAGAAGGTCAGCGCGTAGACGATTTGATTGACGACGGTCGCGTTCCACACGGCCCAGTCGAGGTTGCGGAACACGATGTTGAGCGCACTGGCCCCGATGACCACCAACAAGGCGATGGACAATATCCAGATTTCCAGTTGTTTGAGGGCACCGTCGTAGATGGGAATGTAGAACTGGGCGTCGGGAGAGGCGTTTTCGGGAGACGATTCGTTCACTTACACTTTTTGGCGAGCGCCCGCGCCTCGTGGAGGAGTGATTTGCGGTAAACGGGCCCGGCCAGCTTGTCTTGGACTTTTCTGGAAACACGTTCCCAGGCGGCCTCCTCGTCAGGCGTCAGTTTGACGATCGTGTGTCCCTTTTTCTTGAGGACACTGACGCTTTTCTTATTGTCCTTGCGGACCTTCTTGATCAAAATATTGTGCCATTTTTCGCTGATTTGACGGACCAATTGTTGGCGCTCTGGTGAGAGTTGATCCCAGGAACTCTTGCTGACCACGGTGGCACCGATCCCAACGGCCAAACGCATTTTCGTGATGTATTTGGAGTGGCGGAACCACTGGAGAGCGATGGCGGCCAAGGGGGATGCGTAGTAGGCGTCGATGAGGCCTGTGTTCAAGCTGCTCAGCACTTTGGGCACGCTGAGAGGAATGGGGCTGGCTCCCACTTCTTCATAAAACGCCTGAAACAAGGGGTCGGCATTCCACACCCACGGCTTGACCTTTTTAAGATCGGCCGGTGTCCGGACGGGCGTGTTGGTAAACAAGTAGGTGTAGCCCACGTCCCCCCAGCCCAAGAGGACCATGTTTTTCTTGGCCAGGCCATCCGTAAATTGTGATTTGAGTTGGTCACGAACGCAGTCCAGTTGCGTGTAGGATGTGATGAGTCGAGGAGCTTGCAGCACCAGGATGTCTGGTGCGACTTGGGCGAGACCCACGGACGTGACAGCGCCGCCTTGGATGGCCCCACTCTTTACTTTGCGAATGATGGTCTTTTCATCGCCCAGGGTGCCGTCTCCGTAGACGATGATCTTGATCTCACCGTTGGTCTTTTCATAGACCTCTTTGGCAGCAGCCCGAAAGACGGTCATCCAGGCGGACTTACTGGGTGCCAGAGTGGCGATTTTGATGACATGTTTGGCGGCCAATGCGCTCATGGGCATCAGGACAAAGAGTGCCAAAAGACACGTACACAGTGTTTTCCTCGCTCGCATAAAGTACTCCATTCCGAATTGTGTCGTGCTATTTACTCAAATACGTAGTCAATCTCGCTAAGCCACCGTGTTGCTCGAACTTTGGCGATTTCGGTGGCCAAACGCTCGCTGGGCATGATGTCGTTGGGTGCATCAATAACCGCTTGGAGCAACGTTTGATACCCTTTCCGGTTGTTGGTGCCGCGCATGTAGACCCGTGCGTATAACGCTTTCGCCATCAAAAACTTCCCGTCGGTGATCACGATGGCGCGCTCAAACGCCGCTTTCGAGCCTTCCACGTTGCCACCCAGCGCTGCGGGAAGGGCGAGCTCGACGGCCCCAAAAAACAGATTGGGGCCTCCGTTGTCGTAGGTGTCATCAAGCTCAACAACCCATCTCATGATTCGCTTGACGCGGGGTAGATCGCTGAGGAGCTCGGGATCGTCGTTGTTTGTGTTGATCATTCCAGCCCAGGACTGAGCGATCCAGTAGATGGCCGGAAGGTGTTCGATGGTGCATTGGCTCAGAATCTGTTCCAAGCGTTTTCCGTCGCCCATCAATGCGCTCGCAATGTCCGGGAAGTCCAACGAGAGCAGCAACGCAGCATATCGACGGCCTCGATGGTAAAAATCAGTCGTGCGGTGACGGGCCTCATAGTATTTGGCTGAGCCTTCCTCAAGGGTTTCCAAATCTTCTTCCAAGAACGCCAGGGCATAGCGCGTGAAACTCTGTGACGTGAGCAGCAAGAGCGACCGGTTGGCGGGTGTGACCTCAAGCAAGCCTTCAAACATTTTGAGGTTGGCTGTCGAAGCGGTCCGCGCGAACCAAATGTCAGGCTCCTTGTCCACGGTCGCGCTGGCTTGCGTGAATACCGCGACGGTCATGTCTGCGGTCATCTTGGGCATATTGCAGGCGGTCGTGCAGACGGTAGCAATGGAAAGGAAGGCGAGTGGAATTCGTTGAAGCATGGCAGAAGCTCCCTGCGCGATCAGAAGGGGTTGCTTGTAGCGAAGCATCGTCCTGAATGCAAGCTATGAGTGCCCCAGTGACGCTCGCGGGTCCTGCATTGATGTGTTAGCCTGAGTTCCATGGGTTGGTCCGGGCGTACCATTGGTGGCATATGCATGGCGATGATTTGGCTGAGTGCAGCCGCGTGTACGGAACCGACAGAGGGTCCTGGCAAAACCACGGTCGACTATTTGCGAGCTCTTCAGCAGCGAAGTGCGCAGGACGTGTTCACGCTCTTGGATCCCAGTGATCGGGAACGTGTGACCAAGTTGCACCGAAATATGGTGTCGATACGGAGGCTCGCTTCGGCACATTATACGTTGGCGGAGCGCCAAGCAATATGGCGCAAAGTGGGCGTCGAGGACTTCAAGCTCATTTCGGATCCTCAAGTGCTTTTCGGCCAACTCATGGCGAAGGCAGGCACAAAGAAACCGCTGACAACGTTTCAGCGGTGGGGAACCCGCATACGCAGCGTCGACCAAGCCAGCGCCTCTGCGACGGTCCGTACATGGGGTAACGACACCGTTGTGCTTCGTGAGGTGGCAGGGCAGTGGGTTGTTCGCCTCGATGACGTGGATCGCAAGCGTTTGGACGATTTGGCTGTGGATGCAACCCGCATATTGGATCAACTTAAAATGACCATTCGGCAATTGGAGAGTCAGCATCGCTATGGCGGCAGTACCACGGGTTCATAGGCTGGTATTGTTGGTAAGCGTACTCGGTATCGCGTGTGCCGGGTCCGTTCAAACGATCTCCACCAACGCACCCCATCTGTACGTGAAGTTACCGAGCGGTGTGGGCGTTCATATTCAGTACGATGCGAGTGAGTCTGTTGTGGCCGATGTGATTCGACAGGATTTGTCCTCGGTGGTGGACCAAGCCGCCGCGTGGGGAAACCTGACGACTGATCTTGTCATCCGAATTCATCGGGACAGGGCCGCGTTACGGCGCTACGTGACAACCACTGAGCACGATTGGGTGGATGCATGGGCCACCCATCAATCCATCGACATTCAATCGACTCGAGCATCCCATACAGATCATTGGTGGGACCATCTTCGTTCCACGCTGGTGCATGAGTTGACGCATGTCGTGTTCTTTCAATCCGCAAGAATTCGTGGTGATTGGCAAGAGAGTGGCGTGCCATTTTGGTTTGTGGAAGGGATGGCTGTCCGCGCGGCCAACGTGCCGCCAACTCCCCAACTCCTTGCCGCACTGACCACATACACCGGGACACATTCTCCCGATCACGTTCTTTACCCCAGCGCCGAGAGCATGGCGGAGCATTCCCAGATTATGTATGTGGCCGCGGGGTTGATATTTGAGCGCCTTCGAAAACTTCGTGGGGACGACGGCATTCGAAAAATCGCGAGTGGGCTCGCGAAGGGCCAAGGTTTCGCTCAAGTTTTTCGCACAGTGTACGATCGATCACCTAGGGAGTTTGAACAATCGTGGTGGAATCAAATCGGCCAAGAATTTTGACACAACAACGGAGTCCCATACGCTGACTAGGTATGCACGTGTTACAAACCAGGCTTGTAGGGTTCCGATTAAGTTGTGCGGCTGCCGTCCTTGCCATCGTTTTGAGCGCATGTACTACGATGGGTACTGGGGGGAGTGACAAAGACACACCCTATCTGTCTGATCTCTACAGCCCAAGCGCGTCCCCCAAGATTGCCCCGAGCAAGCGCCTTAGACCCGTTCGGAAAAAACCAGCCCATCGACGTCAAGTCGTCCGTTCTCCCGATGGCAAACGATATGTTCTTCGGTGGACAAAGACCACCGAGTCGATCGGTCGCCCCAATGATGGCCGTTTGTCGGGCTCGAGTCGGCTGCCCAGACGAGGCGCCGGTTACGTGCGCATCGGTCGCCACGCGCACGCGACGGACGAAACCATCGCCTATGTGGAATACGCCTCTTGGGTGGTGTCCCGCATGTTCCCCGAGAGTCCGCCGATCGCGATTGGTGATTTAAGCGGCGATGGCGGTGGCCGGCTGTCGCCTCACCTGTCTCATCGCTCGGGACGGGATGTCGACGTGGGTTATTTCCGAAACGACAATCGCCCCATGCATCGTTTCGAGAAAATGTCGCCCAACGAGATTGATGTTGCCAAGACGTGGATCATGCTGGAGGCCCTGCTCAGCACAGGGGCCGTGCAGTACATGTTTGTGGACCGGGCGTTTCAAAAGAAGATGTTCACGTATGCATTGTCTGCTGGGTGGCCGGAGGAAACACTCTTACCGGTTTTCCAGTATCCTGGTGGCCGGGCGGGCACCATCATTCGCCATCGGGGCGGACACAACAATCACTTTCATGTCCGCTTTAAGTGCTCACCAGACGACCGGGCCTGTATTCCATAAGGCCCAACCTCACAATACGGATTTAGGAGACGGGGGCTAACGGTCGGTCTTTGTGAGATCGGACGCACGTTTTCGAATGTTGTTTAGCTTCGGCTCATCCACCAAATAGACTTGCTCTCCCGTCGCGTTGGGTCCCTTCACGCGCACGAATCGTTGATTGTCTTGGCTTTGGCTCGACACGTCGATGGTGACCATCGATTTATCCTGCAGCTCGGCTTGAAGCGAAAATTCCGGTGCCGTGAGCCCAGCCTGTTCTGGTGTCTTGTCGGTGAAGTCTTTGATGGTGAACCGCTTCACCGTATTGACGATCCCGTTGACGTCCAAATCTTTGAGCCCGTTGGCGGCGGTGCGTTGTTCCGGCCCCGTCATCCGCCACTTGTTGCTCTCCCCAACAATCCGCTCCAACGAAACGGTCTGGTCGCTGTGGATCAACGTGAGCTTTTGGATTTGTGGGGCACTCAACTCCACGACGACCTTGTTTCGAAATTCGCTCGGCTTCTTGTTGAACTTGTTCTTGGTCCAACCCGAGACCTTGAAGTACAAGCTCGTCCCTTCCAAGTGGGCAATGACGTTGCTGTCTCGTTCAGCGCCAAAACGAAGGACGCGTTCTTGGCCCTTAACGGTGGTTCGGATCTCCATGGATGGGGAGGCCAGCCCGGACTCTTGGGCGTTGGGCACGCCGCTGATGAACGACGACGCTCGTAAGTACTGTAAGCCGCTGGCCAAACTCTTGACCTCCTGTTGAGAGGGGCGCTGGGCAAGGGGCGATGTCATCTGCCATTCAGTCCCTTTTCGTTCAAAGACAAGGCTGCCATCGCCTGTGTGGTCGTTGCGGATTTCGATGCGTGTGATCTCTTCTTTCTTCTCAATTCCCAGCACATTCTTGTCTCGCAAGTCGTCCATGGATTTGAGGAGATTGTCTCGCGCGTACTTCGACAGCACCATGTACTCATCCTGATTGAGCACTTTCGCGTAGAAGAGCGTGTCTTTCTCTTTCGCTGCACCAAAGAGCAGCGTGATGGGCTTGGCCGAAGCATCTCGAAGCGTGATCAGCATCCGCCTCGCCTGGGCAGGATCGGTCAACTCTGCTTCTGCTGGGGGGGCTTGCCCAAGAACGAACTCGGATGCTCGTAAGTTGGCGATGCTGCTCCAATACGACTTGAGGTTCGTCAGCTTGAAATCGGGCGTAACGGGATCCACCAACTCGTAGACGGCGGTCGCCTTCTGCGCGTCTTTGTTCTCGGTCTTCTCATCGCTAGGGTCTGGTTTCGTCCAAGTGGCCTTCAACCCAATCTTCTTCGCACCGGCTGCGCTGGGATCTTCAATGGTGATCGACGCGATGTCTTCGGCGACGAACGAAAAGACCTTCTTGTCACGCAGCTCCCCCACTTTGAGGTCCAGGGGCGTGCGCAAGTCTTTCTGTTTGGCGCGGTAGATGCGTTGTGGATAAGCGGGCAAAGAGACGAAGGTGTCGTAAGCGTCTGCGCCACTTTGCTGCGGGTCGCTTGTTTTGAGTTTGTCACGATCGCCGATGTGCAGCGACACGTTGGTCTCACCTTTGGTCTTGAGTGTGACCGAAATGACGCGGCTCTTGTCCAAGCCGTACTCTGCTCGCAGATGGTCTTGGTCGTCGGAGAGGGTCTTGACCGGCATCAGTCCTGTGTCGGTGGCGAAGAGATCCAAGAGCACCTTGACTTTGGTCTTATCCACCGGTGCGTTGCCTGCCATGGTCATGCGCCAATCGTCTTGTCCGTCGCCACTTCGTTTGATATGGAGTCGTTGGCCACGAACGCTCAGCTCAACCTCGTCATAGGGAGGCTCGTGAAAGAGCTTTTCTCGAGCCTCTTTTTTCTCTTCCAAGAAAAGCAAAGGGTTGTTTTTTCGCTTCTCAAATTCGTTCTGCAAGGACGTGGGGAGGTAGCCCGTTACCGTGATTGGTTTGGCGGCTTCTGCTGGCGCTCCTTGGTCGTGCAGTTGGTTCCACGACAATCCGGCCAAAAGGGCCGCGGCTCCGACGACCACAATGATGGTGAGCTTGTTCATACGCTGGGGCTCCCGATATTCGTGTTCATGGCGGCCATGGCCAAGCGCCGGTTTCGTCGGAAAAATAAGCGAAGAAGCCCCAATAAGATAAAGAGGACTGGCAATCCCACAATCAGGGCCCAGCGAACCGCCTCTCGTTTGTCAGAATCGGTGACCTCCAAGTCGCGCTGAGAGTATTTTCGCTGCTTGGAGCGTACTTGGGCCAGACCGGCGCTTCCGGTGCTCCAGTCGAAGACATTGAAGAGGAACTCCAGCGATTCCATGCGGAAGTCCCATTGTTGTCCCGGCAATTGCGTCGCGGCTTGAGCCTGCCGATGGCGTGGGTTTTGTGGCCCAAGAAATGACCGCGCCATGATGTTGGCCGACCGCACGATGTACGGCACCGCCGCGGCCAAGCCTTTCACTTTGTCTTGCATCAAGCTCATGGGGTTGAAGTCCGCCATGAGCCGCGAGGGATTGAGGCATTCGAAGCCCATATTGGAGCCGATGACGACCAGATTGACCGTGCCGCGATCGGTCCGTTGATTGTTGTCGGTGTCGTCGGTTTTGGTTTCTTCCGCAGCCGATGTTTCTGCATCGTCAGCTTTTGGAGCAACCGGTTTTTCCCGTCCGGCAAAAAACGAGCTGATGGATTCCCCGCTCACGTGGATGGCGACATGGTGAGGCCCCGTGACCTTTTCCGCCAAAATCGTGTCCTTGAGCCGGCGTGGATCCAGCACGAAGTCTTTGTGCTTGGACACGGCTCCCTCGGACGAGGTGATGAGTGGTTCGAAAGTAATGCCCCTTTCGTCGGCACGGTCGGGCGAAAAACTCGAAACGAAGGGCAGCACGGTTTCCCCCATGGAGGAGACTAGGGGATGAGTTTCACTGAATTGACGGAACTTCGGGAACAAGGGGTAGCTGTAGGGTGCATCACTCAGCAGAGGGCCGATGTTGGTTCGAACCTGGCTGATGGTGTGGATCTTCGACTGTAGGGCGCGCTCAGGCTCCATCACCAAATCTTTGTTGTTCTTAATGCCGTAGTTCGACAAGAACGCATCGAGGTTTGTATCGGTGGACTTGATTTCGCTCGTGAGGTTGAAAGGCGGTTTGTCTTGCCATTGGTTGATCGTCACATCGTAGTTGTTCATAAAGAGAACCACGGGCTTTCCGGTCAGAACAAATTGGTCCAGACGGTACAGATCGACGTCCGTAAAGGGTTTTCTGGGTCCATAGATCACGAGAGCGGCCAAGGTGCTGTCGATGGGTTTTCCGGCCTCCACCTTAACCATTTGGTAGCCTTTCGACAGGAAGAAGCGTCGAATGACTTCGTTGAATTGATTCAACTCCCCCTCCAAGCGCGTGATGTCGTCCAATGCGCGTTTGGCGAAGGGTTCGTTCTGGAGATTGGCGGCCATGGGAAACTTCTCCATGACCGATCCCGTCTCGGCGAATGGGCAAAACTCCTCGTGGCCACAGAAAAAGCCAATGTTTTTTCGACCCGGCGAGTCTTTCAGACCGTTGTACTTGGTGCTGATGTCTTCTTGGAGGGCCTCCAACGTGGTGATGCCTTCGAGGGGATCCGGAAGTTCAATATCGCCAATGCGGTCTTCGGTTGGATTGGGGGGAACCGGACTCGCGCTTCCGGGCGCCTTGATCGATTTTTTTCTGGGCGACGTTTCCGTCTTTGTTCCGGTGTCTCCGGGGGCGGACTTGCTCGTCTTGTCCCGAAGCTTCTGGAGCGATTCCTGAAGCAATTGTCTGGCTCTAAAGTCTTGGGGAGGAATCTTATTGAGCAGTCCCTCCAACTGGGTGAGGCTCTCCACATCTCCCATGCGTGCCAATTCGATGCCCACTTGAGTGCGAACTCTCGGATCGGGATCATCGAGTAAGGGACGGAACTCTTCGACGGAGGCGGCATTGTTGGTACCCAAATACACGATGGCCAATTGCCGGATCGAAAAGTCACGATCCTTCAAGAGGAGGCGAACGATTCCAGGGTCGACGCGGACTTTGTTTCGAAGCGCGACATCTAAGGCGCCTTGCCGAACCACCGGGTTGGTGTCTCTGAGCGCTTCCGAAAGAATGCTTTCGGCGGCGGCGGGGTTTACCGATGCGGCGAGTTTGATGGCCAATGTTCGCACTTCGGGTTGCGAATCAGCCTGTCCTTTCTGGATGGCCGAGCGGGCTCGATCGGCCAGCGGTCCGGCGAGAGGTGTGGCACCCGTCGGCCCCGCACCACCCAAGAGCCATGTCCCGATCACGCGCAGCGCGGAGGTTCGAGCGGGGATCTCATTGTGGTCCAGCAGGGCCGCCACGTGTTGGAACGAGGTGGGTGTTCGTTGGGCGTTGACCAGGCTCGCGACCCAGGCGCCGTACATGCCATCGAACCAACCGATCTTGTCGACCAAGCCGTCGAGTTGTTCTTCACTGATGGAGCGCGTACTCGACGTTGAAGCGGCTGCATTTATCCCATCGCGGTGTTGCGAGACCAATTTCCCGACCCGGCTGCATTGGGCATCAATGGTGGCGTAGTTGTCGAGATAGGTCTTTACCTGGCTGCTTCGATCGGTTCGTTGTTTTTGGATTTGCTCGGTGAGCCCCCCTTCCTTTTCATCGCCCTTGTCCTCTTCGACTTGGTACTTTTTGATGGTCTTGAGGCAGCCCTCCACCGCATCATGAGCTTGTTTCCCAAAGTCCAAAAGGTCGCGGAGTACATTGGCATCTCGTTGTTTGTCCTGGAGGCGGAGGAGTGATTTGGTCATCTGGTACTCGAAGTTTTCCAGTTGATAGATGACCGGCAGCACCTCTTCGACCCGACCGTAATGCAGAGAGAGGCCGATGTAGTACTTCTTTTGGGCTTCGTCGTCGGTTGTATCCTCATCCTCTTGTTCATTGGCCGCGACCATGGGCTGGAGCTCCAGCGCAGCGGCGTGTTCTTCCAGATCGTCTTGAATGACCGTGATGGTCGCGTTGCCGTCTGAATTGCGCACGTATTCATCCAGTCGGTCCCGAAGTTGCAGGATGAATCGAGGCACGTTCTTGATGGGAGCGGGCATTCCCTGGAGGGAGAGCTTCTTGGGAAAACGCTTCGACAGATAGAGTCGAATATCGAGATCCTCCATGGAGGCGACGGCCTCTTCGCTCGTATCTGTGAGGCTGTGTATTTTGCCTTCCGTCAGGTCATAGCGCGCGTAGTTGACGTTTCCAAGCCAGTTCAGGCCCACCAACAATCCGGTCATGCCGATGATCATCAAGACGGCGTTGGTCCCGCTCTTGAGCTTTCGGCTGCTGTTTGAGCCGGACTGGGCCTGTTTGTCGTTGTTTTGTGTACTCATCGTGTGTTCTCCCTCTCCCATCAGGTCCACCGCCGACTCTCGAGGCTGAATGTGCTGACAGTGACCGTCAGCACCACCACAGAGAGGTAAAAGAGGATGTCCCGGGTGTCGAGGACACCTTTGGCAATATTGTCGAAGTGCGCTTTGAAGCTAAAGTGTGCAAAAACGGATGCCCAGCTTCCCCACAGGGCGCCGACCATCCAGTCGATGAAATAGAGGAAGCCGCAAATCAGAAGCGCCAAGATGAAGGCGACAATTTGATTTCTTGTCCAACAGCTGGTCATCACACCGATACCCAAGTAAGCCAGCCCCAGGAGGGTCAACCCGGCATACCCACCAATGACCGTGCCCCAGTCTAGGGGGCCCAAGAAGTCGATAAGGATTGGATACAGGAGGGTGAGTGCCAGCGTGACCAAGAGAAAGAAAAACGCGCCCAAGAGTTTCCCAAGAACCAACTCAATGTCTCGGATGGGCATGGTGATCAGCAATTCCAAGCTGCCTGTTTTCTTTTCTTCACTGATCAGGCGCATGGTCACGGCCGGTAGGAAAAAGACGAACAAGAGCGGGGCCCACTTCAACAGGGGGCGCAGTGTCGCTTCATTGTTGCCGAGAAAATCCTCGGCGTAGAAGACACAAATTCCGATCAACACCAAGAAAACCGTGATCGCGATGAACGCGATCGCGGAATTGAAATAGGACGAGAATTCTCGCTTGCTGATGGCCCAAATATTCTGCATGTCTACTCGTGCTCCTGACTCGTTACCTGATCCTGTGCGTTTGTCTCGATCGTTAGAATTGCGTCAGTTTGTGAAAGATCTTCTCCAAGTCCGCCACATCACGCCGCAATTCTCGCAAGGTCCAACCGTTGGTGACCGCTTGCTCATAAATGGCCTCGGACAAATCGGTGTTGCCCGTTGCGGTCACAACCGCGCGGAGCGCACCGTCCCCCGCCTCCATCGAGGCCACATCCGCGACGCCAGGCACCCCTCGCAGGGCATCCACTACCGCCGTCTTGTCGTCTCCGTCCGGCATGCGCATCGTCACCACAAAACGGGCTTGCTCACTGGTCTGTTGGAGTTCTTCGGCGCTTCCATCGGCCACCTTTTGACCGTCAGAGATGATGATCATGCGGGTGCATGTCATCTGCACTTCGGGCAAATTGTGGGTGCTCAATATAATTGTGCGGTCTTTGCCCAACTCTTTGATGAGGTTCCGAATTTCCACGATTTGATTGGGATCCAATCCGTTGGTGGGCTCGTCCAGGATGAGGATGGGTGGTTCGTGAATCATGGCTTGAGCCAATCCCACTCGCTGTCGATAGCCCTTTGACAATGCGCCGATATCCTTGTGTGCCATGGCCCCCAAACCACATTGGCTCACAATGCCTGCGATCCGTTGGGACCGTTTCGATTTGGGGATACGTCGGATTTGGCAGACGAAATTCAAATAGTCGATGACGCCCATATCCGGGTACAGCGGAGCATTCTCGGGCAGATAACCGATCATTTTGCGAACTTCGAGGCTGTCGGTGTACCCGTCATAGCCCGCCACTCGATACGTGCCTGCTGTGGCGGAGATGTAACCGGTGAGGATTTTCATCGTCGTGGTCTTTCCCGCACCGTTGGGCCCCAAGAGCCCCACGATTTCTCCCCGGCCCACTGTGAATGAAATACCTCGCAATGCCTTTACGTTCCCGTAGAGTTTGTGAAGGCCACTCACTTCGATCATCGGCGTCGTACCGGCGTCGGGACTTAACGCTTCGGTTGCTTCTATGGCTTCGGCAGCACTCATTGGATTCTCCTCCACTCAAACAGGTCGTTCAACCACACCCACAACACAAGTACGCACGTGTTATTCCCGAAGATAGAGCCCGGAAAATAGAACGCATTCTGCGCGAAAAAACACGTACGTGCGCCGGGCAATCCTATTTATCGAGGACTACTTGTCAAGACCGCGATTTCTTAGCTCGCGTCGAATCCGTTCGACGACCAAATCAATGGCGACGCGTTGATTCCCTCCTTCGGGAATGATGATGTCCGCTCGAAACTTGGCGGGGTATACAAACGCTTCATGCATCGGACGAACCGTATCGTAATACTGACGTCGAATTTCCTCGAACGAGCGACCACGTTGCTCTATGTCGCGACGAACTCGACGAAGTACACGAATATCCGCGGGAGTATCGATGTACAGGCGAATGTCATAGCGTTCATTGAGGAAGGGATCGGCAAAAATCAAGATCCCTTCCACGAGAATGACGGGTGCCGGCTCGAGGGGCGTTGTTTCGGTGAGACGTCGATGGGTCACAAAGTCGTAGTTGGGTCGATCCACGGTTTTGTTGTTGACCAGCATATCCAGGTGCGTTGCCAGCAGCTCGTTCTCCAGGCTGTCTGGATGATCGAAATTGAGCTGAGTGCGTTGACTCGGATCCATGTCGGGATGGTCGCGATAATACCAATCGTGTTGCAGAAAGGCGACGGCGTTGAGCGGGAGTTCAGCCATGATGGCTCGCGCGATGGTTGTCTTGCCTGCGCCCGTTCCACCACCGATGCCGATAACGAGAGGTTTGGGGTTCGTATTCATGGAACGTGGGTATGCCTCAAACCGCACAGTGTTTCAAGTGCACCCCGTAGGTTTTCGACGCTAAAAACAATCTTCGATCCGGACTGTGGAAAACTGTCTTGACCCGTCAGAAATCCTTTTGCTACTATGCGCGCCTCGTAGGGGGTGCGACGGGCTTTCCGTGGTACTCTGAGACAGTCAAATTACACCGTTGGAAGCGGGAGGCCGTGAGCATGGGGAACACATCCTCTGAGGTAAATGCGTTATTGGGTAAAGGCAGTGAGTTTGAAGGAAAGCTGACCTTTGAGGGGACGGTTCGAATCGATGGGAAGTTTGCGGGAGAGATTTTTTCCGACGACACCCTGATCATCGGTGAGGGCGCCCGCGTGAAGGCCGAAATTAATGTTGGCCACGTCATCGTGTATGGCGATGTAGTTGGAAACATTAAGGCGACGGAGAGCATCGAACTGCATGAGCCGGGCCGATTGAAAGGCAACATTATGGCTCCGTCACTGGTTGTAGACCAAGGCGTTGTCTTCGATGGCAACTGTCAGATGGCGACCGATCCAGAGCAATTGCAACGCCGAAGGGCCGCTGAAGCTGCCGCCGTCATCGTCCCTGAAGAAATGGTCATTGAGGAGCCATCCAGTACACAGCTCGATATGCCTGTGTCCGAACCTGTTGTTGTTTGACAGGGTAGCCCTCCCTTCATTTAAGAGCCTCTATTCACCCTCCATCGTCACTCCCTTCGGTGCGACGATGGACCTCTATTTTTGTTGCGAAGCTTTGACGTGGACGGCGAGGTGGTCGCGTGTCTGATCGGTACGGGGCGGTCTCCCGGCGCGGCCTTGTCACGACGAACTGTTCGAGCAACGTCTACACCGGCCATTGCTGCCTGGGATTTAAGTCTATTGGTGGCCGCGGTTCGCGACAGCGAGGCGCGTTTCAGCCCGCTTCAACGAGCGCAGCTTTCTTTGGAAGGTGGCGCTGCCGCTCTCTTCTGTTTGGAGCGCTTTCTCGGCGCGTTCCTTGGAGGCGTTGGCCCGTTCCACGTCCACTTCGTTTGCGTATTCTGCGGTCTCCGTCAGCAAGATGAGATGGTCTTCGTTGATCTGAAGATAGCCACCTGCGATCGCCATGTGTTGTATGTCATTGGTCTGAGCGTCAATGAACGACAGGTGGCCGATGTCCAACACGGTTAACGTGGGGATGTGCCCCGGGAGTACGCCCATTTCGCCCAGGGATCCCGGTGCCGTCACTTCGGAAACCTTGCCGGTGAACTTGTTCCCGACGGGAGTGACGATTTCCAACTGAATAATGTGACTCATACCCGGCTCTCCGTGCCACGCCTGGAAGCGAGCTATGCTGCTTCCTTGTTTTCAGAGGCTTCGCAATCGGCGATCACTTCGTCGATGCCCCCCTTCATATAGAAGTAGGGCTCTGGGATGTGATCCAACTCACCGGCAATGATCATCTTGAATCCGCGGATGGTGTCCTCAAGCTTCACGTACTTTCCGGGGCGGTTGGTAAATTGTTCCGCTACGTGGAAGGGTTGGCTCAGGAACTTCTGAATCTTACGGGCCCTGTTCACGACCTGACGTTGTTCTTCGGACAATTCGTCCATACCCAAAATAGCGATGATGTCCTGCAAGTCTTTGTAGCCTTGGAGCAGCTCTTGAACTCGCCGGGCCACGTTGTAATGCTCCTCGCCCAAAACGCGTGGATCCAGGATGCGGCTGGTGGAGTCCAGCGGGTCCACCGCAGGATAAATACCCAATTCGGCGATGGAACGACTCAGCACCGTGGTGGCATCCAAGTGAGCGAACGCAGTAGCAGGCGCTGGGTCAGTCAAGTCATCGGCAGGCACATAAATGGCTTGCACGGACGTAATCGAGCCCTTCTTGGTGGAGGTAATTCGTTCCTGCAATTCGCCCATCTCGGTCGCTAAGGTGGGTTGGTAACCCACCGCGCTTGGGATCCGACCCAGCAAGGCGGACACTTCCGAACCGGCCTGGGTGAACCGGAAGATGTTGTCGATAAAGAGCAACACGTCTTGGCCTTCCGAATCGCGGAAGTGCTCTGCAACGGTCAACGCAGACAGGGCCACCCGAGCACGGGCGCCTGGCGGCTCATTCATCTGCCCATACACCAAGGCGGTTTTCTCAAGAACGCCCGATTCCATCATCTCGTAATAGAGATCGTTCCCTTCCCGGGTGCGTTCACCGACACCACCAAACACGGAGACCCCACCATGGTGCTTGGCCAGGTTGTTAATGAGCTCCATAATGACGACGGTCTTACCGACGCCGGCTCCGCCAAACAGACCGATTTTACCGCCCTGTTGATAGGGAGCGAGGAGGTCGACCACCTTAATGCCGGTCTCAAAGGCCTTCACGTTGACGTCCTGATCCTCAAAAGTGGGCGGATGACGATGGATGGGCAATCTCTTGGATGCTTTGACGGGTTCCTTTTCATCGACGGGCTCGCCGATCACGTTGAGAATACGTCCAAGCACTTCCTTGCCAACGGGCATCATGATGTATTCGCCTGTGTTGGTGACTGGCATGCCACGGACGAGGCCTTCACTGGTGTCCATGGCCACGGTTCGGACCGTGTTCTCGCCGATGTGTTGAGCCACTTCCAATACCAGATTGCCTTCCTGGTCGTTAATGGCGGCGTTCGTGACGCGAAGCGCTGTATAGATTTCGGGGAGATCTCCTTTTGGAAACTCAACATCCACAACAGGGCCAATTACCTGGGTAATGATTCCATCTGCCATCGTTCTCTACCCCTTCAGGGCCTCAGCACCACCAATGATCTCCATCAACTCCGTGGTGATGGCGGCTTGGCGTGCCCGGTTATACTTCAGTGTCAGTTTTGAAATGAGTTCTGCAGCGTTTCTCGTGGCCGCGTCCATGGCCGTCATGCGTGCACCCATCTCGGATGCAATGCTTTCTAGGATCGCACGGTAAATTTGCGTGTTGACGTGCAAGGGCAACACTTCGTCCAAGACGTCCGCTTTACTGGGTTCGTACTCGAAGTCCAGCATTGTGGTCGCCACGTCGTCTTCCAAGGTTTCCTCGGGTACCACAGGAAGCAATTGTTCCACGACCACCTGCTGGGTCATGGCCGATTTGAATTCGTTGTAGATCATGTGAACCGCATCGAGACCTTGATCGGTGTAGGCGGAAATGACTTCATCGCCCACCATCTTGGCTTTCTCGTAATCGACGGCATCAAGAATTCCGCGGTACTCTTTGTTGACGGTGTATTGGGGTCGTCGCCGGAAGAATTCCTGGCCTTTCTTTCCGATGACGGCCAATTCAATCGTTTCGTGGGTCTCTTCGTTCTGTGCCACGTATTTTACGGTCGCCCGTCCCGTATTTACGTTGAAGCCACCGCACATTCCTCGGTCACTGGTGAGGATGAGCAAAAGAACTTTCTTGGGAGCCCGCTTGGCCAGCAAGGGATGATCGTTGGCGTCCGTTCGTGTGGCTAGGGTGGCGATGATGTCACGAATACGGTGTGCATAGGGGCGCTTGGCGACGATCGCCTCTTGCGCCTTGCGCAGCCGTGCCGCCGCGATCATCTTCATCGCCTTGGTGATCTGCTGCGTGCTCTTGACGGAGCGAATACGCTGCCGAATTTCCTTGAGGTTTGCCACGTTTCCCTACTCGTCCTCTACGCGAAACACGTCTTTGAAGTGGGTGAGCAGTTGGACCAATTGCTCGCGCAAGCTGTCATCGATCTTGCCTTGCTCTCGGATCGCCTTGAGCAGATCGGCCCCGTTGGCGTTGGCGTACTCGTAGAGCTCCGCTTCATACCGACCCAAGGACGACACCGGGTAGTCCGCTACAAAGCCTTCCGGTGCAGTGCCTGCAAACATGAGAAGCACTTGCTTCTCCACGGGGAGAGGCGTGTATTGATCTTGTTTCAACAGTTCTGTCAGGCGTTCACCTTGTGAGAGCAAACGCTGTGTGGCTGTATCGAGATCCGATCCGAATTGGGCAAAAGCCGCCATTTCTCGGTATTGAGCCAAGTCCAAACGCAGGGTGCCCGCCACGCTCTTCATGGCTTTTGTTTGAGCAGCGCCCCCCACCCGACTCACAGAAAGGCCCACGTTTACGGCGGGTCGAATGCCGCGATAGAAGAGATCGGCTTCCAGGAAAATCTGCCCGTCCGTGATGGAGATCACGTTCGTCGGAATGTAGGCGGAGACGTCGCCGGCCTGGGTTTCGATGATGGGCAATGCGGTCAATGACCCACCGCCCTCGTCATCACTCATTTTGGCGGCCCGCTCCAAGAGACGGCTGTGCAAATAGAACACGTCACCCGGATAGGCTTCGCGTCCTGGCGGCCGCCGCAACAAAAGCGAGAGCTGGCGGTAGGCCACGGCCTGTTTGCTCAAGTCATCATAAACGATGAGCGCGTGTTTGCCGTTGTCGCGAAAGTGCTCGGCCATGGTGACACCGGAGTAGGGTGCCAAGAACTGCATGGGCGCCGACTCGGACGCGGTGGCTGCGATGACCGTGGTGTAGCGCATGGCGTCATACGCTTTGAGTTTCTCCACCACTTGCGCCACGGTGGACAGCTTCTGACCGATGGCTACGTAGAAGCAGTGAACATCGGTGTCACGTTGATTAATAATGGCATCGATGGCGACCGCGGTCTTGCCTGTTTGACGGTCGCCGATGATGAGTTCACGCTGCCCACGACCGATTGGAATCAGACCATCAATGGCCTTAATACCGGTCATCATGGGTTCGCTCACGGATTGACGCGCGATGATACCGGGGGCCTTTACCTCCACTTGCCGTTGTTCCTTGGTGTCCAAGGGGCCGGCTCCATCAATGGGTTCGCCCAAGGCGTTCACAACGCGGCCGAGCAACGCCTCGCCCACCGGGACCTCAAGAATCCGTCCGCTTCGCTTGACCGTGTCGCCTTCGCGAATCTTGACGTCATCCCCGAAGAGAGCAACACCCACGTTGTCTTCCTCAAGGTTCAGGACCAAGCCCTTCACGCCGTGGGGAAAGTCTACGAGTTCACCGGCCATGGCTTTTTCCAGTCCATAGACACGTGCAATACCGTCACCAACGGTCAACACGGAACCCGTTTCCTGGACTTCGACCTGGCGGTCATAGTTCTCGATCTGCTGCTGAATGATACGGCTGATCTCTGCAACATTAATGCTCATCGGTTGGCTCCTACTGCTGGGCTGCTTGCAGCATTTCCTTGCGTAAATTTGAAAGCATGCTTTGAACGCTTCCGTCCAAGACGACATTGCCGACTTGGGTGACAACGCCGCCAAGGATTGTTGGGTCGACCGTCATTTCCAACACGACGGTCTTCCCGCTGGACTTCTCCAGGGCGGCTTTAAGTTGATCGATTGCCTTCTTGTCCAGCGGCTCGGCCGACGTCACCTTGGCGTGGAGACGTCCTGCTTTTTTGTCGAGACGGTCTTGAAAGTCTTCGAGGATTCCCGGCACTTCCTCCAGGCGTTCTCGCTCATTGAGAAAATACACGAAGTGCGTGGTCAGTGTGCTCAATCCGAGCGACTTGCTCAGCGCGGTCAACACGGTCTTTCGGCCTTCTGAATCCATCGATGGATTGGTCAGAAACGACGCTATGTCGGCGTGGTCTGCAATGACGGAGCAATAGTTCTCCAGTTCGGACGCCACTTGCTCGTGGCTGTTGTCCTTGTCACACAAGGCCAACAAGGCCTTGCTGTATCGACGTGCGACTTTCGACGAACTCACAGTCCACCCTCAACATGTTGCACTTGGTCAATGTAGTCGTCGACGAATTGATCTTGGTGGCCACCCGTCAACTGGGTTTCAAGCCCTTTCTGTGCTGCCGACACGGCCATGTCTACCAGCTGTTCCTGCAACACCAACTGCAGCTTTCGTCCTTCTTGTTCGAGTCGAGTTTTGGCATCCGTGCGAATCTGCTCCGCTGTTGCGGTTGCCTCGACCAGAATACGTTTTCGTTCTTTTTCTCCCGCCTCACGGGCTCTCTCGAGGATCTCTTGGATTTCACTTTCGATGTGTTCAAGCCGCTGTTCATAATCGTGCAGCTTTTCTGTCGCCTCTTTCCGAAGGGCTTGCGCTTCTTCCATCTCTGAGACAATGCGCGTGCGACGGGATGTGACGAAATTTTGGATGGGCTTGCGCGCGAACCAAACGATGACCCCGATCAAGACCAGAAAGTCGATGACGTAAAACCCTTCGATGGACCACTGGGGACCTTGACCGAGTATTGTCATCATTTGCCGGCTCCCCCCAGAAGCAAGGTCGAGATGCGTTCACCCAGTGAAGAGGCGGCTTCTTGCAACTCCTGTTCAATGCTTGCAGCCTGGGACTGAAGATCGCTAATTCCTTCTTCTATCTGTTTGTCTGCTTGCATGCGCACTTCGTCTAATATCTCTCGCTCTTGAGCGAGACCTTCGTCGCGAAGCTTTTGCTGCTGAGCCAAGGCGTCTCGTCGACTGTCTGCCAAACGACTCTTATACGATTCGAATTTTTTCTCGGCGTCCGAGACAGCCTGACGAGCCTCTTCCTTGGCGCCGTCGGTGAGGCCATGACGCTCTTCAAACATGTTGAGCATGGGTTGATGCAGCAGCTTGTCCAGGATGAAGAAGAGCACGAGGAAAAGCACAAGTATCACGACGGAGGTCGCATCCAGATCAACGAGGGCCGCCTTCGTGACGGTCGTGATTTGAATTGAGGGCAATGCTTCGAACATAACCTCATTCCTCGGGGTCTGAGAGGCCTTGCGACGCAGTAGCTAACAACCTTGGTCTTTTCTGTCAATACTCGGTTGCGCTTCACGGACAGATATCAATTGCGTTTGAGTGCACAGGGTATTGGGTGTGTAACCGGAGATCGACAACACCGACTCCCAACGGGCCTGATGGACGCGGTGAATTGTGGTGGGTACGGGGTGGTTCCTAGGGCGTTCTAGCTGTCGTTTGAGAGATCCTTGGCGGCGAGATCGATCTTTTTGAGCAGATACTCGAGGGACTTTCGATGGATTCCGCCCTGGCGAGCGGCCTCGGATACATTGCCCTTTGTTTCGTTGAGCAATCGACTCCAGTAGGTGTATTCGAACTGTTCGATGAGCCGGCTCTTGGCGTCCTTGAATGGAAGACTGTACTCCGCGGACAGTGCTTCGCCACCTGGGGCGCTGGACGAGTCACTCGGAGCGGGCGAGGACGACGGGTTGAGGTTGGACTCGCCCCCAATAAACTTCGTGTCGATGGGCCCGTCACCGGCCAGTAAGGCCGCCCGCTCGATGAAGTTCTTCAATTCCCGCACATTTCCCGGCCATTGGTAGCGTTGCAACTTGGTCATGGTCTCAAAATTGATCTCGAATGCTTGGCTCTGGAGCCCCAGTTGGTCTTGGGCGAGCCCCACAAAGTGATTGACCAACAAGGGGATGTCTTCGACTCGTTTGTGAAGGGGCGGGAGTTGAATACGAATGACTGCCAAGCGGTAGTACAGATCTTCGCGGAAGTTCCCTTCTTTGACTTCCATGGAGAGGTTTCGGTTTGTTGCGGCCACAATCCGAACATCAACGGGCCGTACTTCATTGGACCCGACGGGTTTGACTTCCCTTTTCTCCAATACCCGAAGCAACCGAGGTTGAAGGTCGAGGGGAAGCTCTCCGATTTCATCCAAGAAGAGAGTGCCGCCGTGGGCTTCCTCGAACGCCCCGCTTCGGTTGGCTGTTGCGCCTGTAAAGGCCCCCTTAATGTGGCCAAACAGCTCACTTTCCACCAGATCCCTCGGGACCGCGCTGCAGTCAAAGACCACCAAGCGCTTGTCTCGACGAGGGCTCTCACGATGGAGCGCGTCGGCAACCAGTTCCTTACCCGTCCCGCTTTGGCCCTCGACCAACACGGTTGCGTTGGTGGGAGCCACACGGGAGAGAAGCCCAAAGACTTCTCGCATTTGGAGGCTCTCGCCCAGCAAATCGCCGAATTGATTGTGGCGAGTCAGCTGGACCTCGACGTTCTCGTCAGTCAGTGAAAATGAAAACTCAGCATCTCCGACACGAACCGAACACTCCGACGGAAGATACGCATCGTTCACACGTACGTTGTTGATGAAGGTTCCATTCTTGCTCTCCAGATCTCGAATTCGGTGGCCTTTGGCATCCGCTTCGATCTTGCAATGCACTCGCGAAACGGTGGGGTTATCCATAACGACATGGTTGTCCGGACTGGTTCCCAGATAGATCAGTCGATTCTCGATGCATTGTTCCGCACCCGTTGACGGACGGATCCAGTACTTTCGTAGCGACAGGGTGTCCACAACTCCTTCGAATTGAATCGTCCGTGTCACTGCATCATCGGTCATGTGTCATGGTCTCCTGCGATGAGAGGTTCACTTGGAATGTCCACCCAGACGGTGCGTCCCCAGTCTTTTGGTCGCGCCCGCTTCAATCGAAAAGGCGATCCGCTTCGATGGTGCGCCATCTGGTGAGTGGATGACAAGTACATGTTTTCCCGGGCTGACATGTCGGGTAATGAGCGCACTGGTCCTTCGAATCGATTTGCCGTCGAGTTTAACGGTGGCATTCGTCGGAAAAATCCGCACAGAGAACGTGGTCTGTTGGATTGTTTTGAGGCGTATTGTCCGGGTCTTCGGTCCGTCAAATCGGAGTACGAAGGGTCGCTTTGCATAGCCTTCACGAACCACCGTTCCTCGGACTGGGGTGTTGGCTTTCACAGTGAAACGATGCATTCCTCTGCCGACAACAGTTTTTCCCAGCAGTATCTTCGCATCCTCGGGATCCGTTCGGAGCAAGACCGTGTGCGACTCGGAGACGAGGTTGGGTTCCAGGGTGACGGTTGCTCCCTCTTGTCGTTCCACCACTTGTCGATGAATGGCATAGCCTTTGGCGGTAATCGCGATCGAAATGGGCTGGTCGCCGGGTGGAACCTGAAATTGCCCCGTTTCATCGGCCGTAATCGGTAGACCATCAACGGATGTGATCGTGTCCGGTGGAATGTTCTTTATATGCAAGAACATGGGTTTCGCCTGCGGTTGCGGCGCTGCATTGTCCGTGGGTTGTGGAATCTTGGTGACGGGTTGTTTCGGTGTCTTCGTCGACTTGTCGGATTGATCGCGGGCCGCGCGTGTTGACGAATCGGAGGGTAGTTGAAGAGGGGCCGCAGGCGTTGGATCACTCGGTGCTGGAAGTGGGGGGGCTGCGGACAGTACGCTTTCAATGCTTGAAGGCGCGGGGACGTTGGCGCTGGCCATGTTCTCATCTGCGGTACTCGGGTTGAGGTTGTACATTGTGACGATGCCGCTGACCAAGAGAAAGCTCGCGATCAAAATACGGTTACGGCTCGAACGAGGCACCTCATTCTCCGCCAAGGGCGTGACACGGGATCGGCTGGTGGCGGTGTCGGGCGTTGGCTCTCCGTTCAAACTCACGCCCCCATTTGCGAGGGTCTCATCGAAGGCCAAGGGACTATTGGGATCGCTGGCTATTTGTGTTTGCCCTGGGGGGTCGCCGCCGGCCAAGAGGACGTCCAGTTCTTGATTGATGGCTGCGCCGAGCCCTGCAGGAGCGTCGAGGTCCGTGTTGAGATAGGGGCTCACAAACGTCGCCAAGTCAGAACTGGAAACCACCACCCGCAGTTCAGCCAAGGCCTCTATAATCTCGCGATGCAATTGATTGGCCGACTCAAATCGTTTGTCGGGATCCACCTTAAGACAACGCTCCACAATGGCTTCCACAAGTGTGGGGATCTCCGGTCGAATGTCGGTGGGTTTGCGGTGTTCCCCCTTGCGCACCAACTCAAGAATGCGCAAGTCGCTGTCGCCCGTGAATGGTCGGGTGCTTGTCAGGGCTTCGTAGGCACAGGTCCCTAGCGAAAAGAGGTCGCTTCGATGGTCCAAGGGGCGCCCGGCCGCTTGTTCTGGCGACATGTAGAGAAACTTGCCATGCAGAGAGCCGGAGATGGACTCCGTGACACGACTGGTTGCTTTTGCAATGCCAAAGTCCAACAACTTGATCTCGCCATGGCGTGACACCATGACGTTGGATGGGGAGACATCACGGTGAATAATGCCCAGGTTTTCCTCCGAATCATTGGTCCGGGTGTGGGCATACTCGAGTCCTTTGGCGACCTGGGCGATGGTGTGCATGACCAACGCGATCGGCATCTGTTCGTCGTTCGCATGGATGCGGCGCAGCAGACGACGCAGATCAGTTCCTTCCACATACTCCATCGCCAGAAAGTACGATCCGTCCACATTGCCCATGTCGAACACTTGAGCGATGTTCCCGTGTGTGAGTTGGACGACCAAACGGCCTTCGTCCAGGAAGCGTTCGACAAATTCGGGTGATTCGGCCAGGTGGGGAAGCATGCGCTTGATGACCACTTTTTTTTCGAAGCCCGCCGGCCCTTTCATTCGGGCCGAGAACACTTCTCCCATGCCGCCGCGAGCAAGTCGGTGCTCCAGTGTGTAGCGTCCGAACGTGATCGGTGATCTTGAGGGCATTCGGTTGAGGATATCCTACCGCGTTCGCATCGTCGAGCAGCTAGCCTTTGGTGGCTTTGTCAGTCATTCCGGCGGCGAGTCTTTCGTCGTCGATGTTTGGTGGGTCTGGGTGGCGAGCAAGGCGACGGCTTGTTCAATTTGAGCGGGCGACCAAGCGGGGTTCATGGGGACATTGCCCACAAAGAGCGCGGCGCTACCCTGAATGCCCAGGGCGCTTGCAGCCGCCTGATCTTCTGTCAACACGTGTTCGGTCTCGGCGGCGCTCATACACTCTTTTGCGTTGGCACCAAGTTGCGTGACCGCAGCGGTGAAGGCTTCCTCTGTCGGTATCTCTTTGGTCAGCCAATGCGAAAGCATTGTCGGGCCTTCATCGTGTTGTAGGGCACACGCGATGGTACGAGACAGCGAGGTTTTCGACATCAACCGTATGGAGATGGGGAACATGCCTGCTGTACGGCGGGCGAGGGCCACCACGGTGCGCAGCAAGGGAGCTGCCTGCGTACGGTCTGGATCCACAAAAGCGACAACGGCCGGTAACGTTCCGGCTTGGTGGGTCAGACGATGCACACCCACATCGACGGAGGCTTGAGGGGTACGCATCTTGGCTTCAATATTGGTTATCATGGCGTTGGGTGCCGCCTGGTTTGTCTTCGGATCGGCGATGGTGTCGATCAGCTCAGCGAGCATTTTTTCCGGGAGAGCTCCTTCGAAGCGAAAACCGTCAATGATGCATCCGGGCGTTCCAGAAATGCCCACAGACCGGCCCACAATCACATCATGGATGACCTGCTGACGGACGGTGGGATCATGCAGACACATCTTGAAGGGGCCCGGCTCGAGGCCGATCTGACTGGCCATCCGTAGTAGGGACAATTCGGAAAAATCGGGTTGATTGGCATAGAGTGCCGAACCCATCTCCCAAAACTTCCCGTGTCTGTCTGCGCACACAGCCGCATACGCAGCCCGACAGGCTTGTTCGTGGAAGGGCGAGCCCATGAAAGGATTGCACTCCGATGAAAGAGGATAATGGCGAAATGCGATCTGAACATCATCGCGCAGCTTGTGGAGCTGCTCGATGCTGTGCCAAAACTGTTTGCAATAGGGGCACTGAAAATCGCTGAACTTTACGATAAGCGTCTTGGCCTTGTCTGGACCGAGATGTGGTGCCGTCGAGATTGGAACCACGACGGTCCCATGGGTCCTAGCGCTGACGAGTAGTTCTTGAGCACGCGCACTGAGCGTGCCCGTCTGGGTCAAGACCAGCTTGCTATAGGCCATTTGAGATGCCGTGAGGACACCGCCGAACACCAAGAGGGTGACGACCAGTGCGCCGCGAGCACCCAGAACGGTTCGGATGGAGGCACCGATCCCGCGTATCCAGCCGCGCTTGTCGTGAAACGAGATCAGGGCGTAGATCGCCAGATTGACCCCGTACAGGCCGATGCACAAGACACACCACGAATCGTGTGCCCAGGAGTACCACGCCAGTCCTGCCGAGCCCAAGACGGCGCCCAGCGCAATCAGGTGAATAGCGGCACCTTCAAATCGGCGTTTGGGGTTGAAAAGGATCCGAAACACCAGAGCGATGATCAGTGCGTACGTAATGGTTCCCACCAAACTGATGGGAACCGGGCCAATAGCGGACATGTCACTACTCAGAGCGATCTCACAGCCGCTGTCGCTGATGGCTTCACACAGTTGAGACCGGGTTGCTCCAGTGACCTCTGCTTGCAGTTTTAGGTTGGTGAGATACAGCGCATCCATGAGTCCCAACGACGTCACGAACGCGAGGGCGAGCAGTTGGAGTTGGGAGCGTTTCATGGAGCAGCCCGCCGACGGATCAAGAGAATAACGCTGAGCAAAATTACGGTGGCAAAGAGTGTGACGCCTGTTGCGGTGAGCATCGCACTACTGCGGATCTCTTCCGTCATGGAATCCAAGGCGGCCAAGGACGTACGGCTGACGACCAGGCCATAGACGGCGGGGGTATTCTCGGCACTTCTTGTGTGGCAAACGGTGCACTGTTCCTGACCGATAATGGGGTGTACGACAACCAACGTTCGTTTGCCTTCGCTCCCTTCCTTTTCCACCCATCCCCTGTTGGTTTCGTTCGTATTTTCACTACGTTGCGCCAGAATGTGGGGGGGCAGAGCGCCGGGAAAGTTGGGTGATTGCGGTTTAATCGGTGCCGAACTTACGGAGACGCACGGATCATCTCCCAACTCCTGCAGACGAGCGTCTCCGCCGGTGAGCAACTCTCGGCGCACACGCTTGGCGAATGACCCAAGCTCATCCGACAAATGGTCGGTTGTATTGAGGCCACAGAGCCTGTCGACCACGGACTTGTAGGTGCTCCAATCCTTTGGATTGAAGGCTTCGGTACCATCGGGGCGGACGACAAAAAGATCCTGAGAGGTTCCTTGGTGAACGAACGCACGCGCTATGTGGTGGGTGACGTCTGGGACTCCCTCGGCCATTGTGAGAACAATCGCGTCAGCGAGTTGGCGCGTGCGCTCATTGGCGATGTCTCGCAGGCCATCACGCATGGTGACATCAAAGCGTTCTGCGGAGTTGCGGGCTGCCATCATGAATCCCGCCCAGATGAGCACTGTCAGCACAAAGGCGCCCAATATCGCGATTCCCCACGCACGCCATCGGGTTCCGTGGACGACGTACTGATCTTGCGTGTCAGTGGGTACGGCTGTGCGGCTCGGAGGCAAGCCGGCGTAGCGTGGGGAGTCGGACTCGCTTCGTTGGGTAAAGAGCAAGGTCTTTGTCTGGGAGGACGGAAGTGCTGAGTCGGCCTCGGTGTCCGGCTGGATCAGGTCGTTTCGGTTCCCCACATAGGTCGGGAGATCACGCACGTCGGTCAACTCTTCGCGCATGTCTACGATATCCGTATCCCGTTTGCCAAAGCCTGGGCTGTCTGCAGGTTTTGAGTCGCCGCTATTGGGCAGGCGAAAACGTGTGTCGCACGCTTCGCAGGTCACGAGATCGTCGTGGGCAGCGGCGTCTTGGATGCGATTTCTCGCGCCACAATTCGGGCATAGGAATGTCTTTTTCACGAGCTACCCACGCCCGCCAAAGAACAGGCGCAGTGCCCGCAACGTCAGATTATACGCTTTCTCGGTATATGGATACCACCACAGTTCCCGTGGGAGGGTGATGAAATGATCGTGGTTGACGTGTCTTGCTTGGCAAAAGTCTCGCAATCCGGCATCGGAATGGACCCGACCGATGCCACTGTCTTTTACGCCCATCCATGGTGTCTCTGGCGCACCATAGGTGATGAGCACATCATTGACCATGACGGTGCCCGATTCGATCTGGTTTGCAATGCGTCGGCCTTTCTCGCGGTCTTTGGTGAACACGTAGGCCAACAATCCCAGGGTGGAGTCGTTCGCCAACCGAATGCCCTCGGCTTCGCTACGGATCGGCATGATGGGCATCAGGGGTGCGAAGCTCTCTTCTCGCATACACCGCATGTCTTGGGTCACTCCCGTGAGCACCGTGGGCTCGAAAAACTGACTCCCATTGTCGGTGATGGCCTGACCACCACATTCGATGGTCGCACCGGCTTGCGTGGCGTCTTCGATCAGCTCCTGGGCTACGTTGAGTTGGCGATCAAAACAGATGGCGCCCACATCCGTGTCCAGACTTGAGGGATCTCCTTGCCGCAATTTGGCGGTCAATCGCAGGACTTTGCCGACAAGCGCGTCGTGCACAACGTGGTCTACATAGACTCGTTCCACGCTGGCACAAACCTGTCCGCTGTTGGCAAAAGCGCCCCACACGAGCGCTTGCGCTGTGCGTTCCAGATCGGCGTCCGAGCAGACAATGGCGGGCGCCTTTCCACCCAACTCAAGCGTGCATGGAATGAGCCGCTCTCCACAGGCGACCGCTACCTTCCGACCCGTAGCGACGGAGCCGGTGAAGCAGATTTGGTGGACGCCGGAGTCGATCAGGGCCGCTCCCACGTCGCCCCGGCCGTGAACAATTTGGACCAGGTCGCGAGGGAGGCCCGCCTGGTGAACCAGTTCGGGTATTAAGTCGGCGATTAGTGGCGTAATTTCACTGGGTTTGATGATCACTGCGTTGCCGGCCAGCATGGCCATGATCGCTTCCCCAAATGGGATCATGAAAGGAAAGTTCCACGGAGAAATGATGCCAACCACTCCTCGGGGAACGTAATGCACATACGAGCGTCGATGCTTCAAGAGATGGAGTGGAATGCGTTTGGATTCCAGGACTTTGTGGACTCGTTTTCCATAATAGCCGATGAGATCGGCCAGCCCCACGATCTCCATCGACATGGCTTCGAAGCGTGTTTTTCCCGACTCGTTGCTGATGCGTTCGGCAATCTCTTCGCACCGGTCGGTCAAACACTTTCGCAGCGCCAACATACGATGGCCCCGCTCCTTGGGCGGCACGCGCCCCCACTCCGCTTGTACTTCGACTGCCCGCGCGACGGCGTCGCGCACTTCGTCGGGGCTGGAGGCGGTGACTTCTCCCAATGGTTTCCCGGTGGCCGGATTGGTACTGACGATGACATCGGCCTTGGATTTCGCGGTCGATTTCTTGGAGCCCACAGACATCCTCTTTTCGTGTTGGTAACGTGGAAGGGCGTAGTGTAGGACCCTGTTTCTCCCCCGTCAATTGCTCGATTTTCGCCAGGCGCCCAATCCAAACAACCTGGGTCAAGAATCTATTTCTCGGTTTCGATGGTCGTTTTGTGCCCACGGAGAGAGAAACTCCGTATATAGTGTCGCGCCATGGGACGTTATTGGATCACTGTGTGGATTGTTTCCGCTGTACTACTGGGGTGCAAGCCTACGGCCACCGAAACGGTATCGCGTTGTCATCCGCACGACGGGGATTGTTCGGAGCTCCTGAAGCGTGGTCAGACGATGGCCACTGCGGACGATCCCAAGCTGGGAGAGCGTTCCTTTGTTCAGCGCTGTGCCTCGTGTCATGGCTCGGATGGGAAAGGCGGCGGCACCATGGACCGCGGTGATTTCACCCGTTCCTCATGGCATGCCCGATTCAGCGACGAGGAGATCATGACCGCGATTCGCAATGGGCGCGGCATGAAGATGCCCGGCCAGCACGTACCGCCGGTGGAGATCAAAGCGTTGGTTGGGTATCTACGAT
>CAUZBV010000001.1:20000-34009 GCA_963578115.1 Myxococcales bacterium | reverse complement strand
CTCAGTCGGTTCACCAGCTGGGTGGTTGGCGTGTTCAAGGGAAAAGCGAGGACGATGCCCAACGCCTGGTCCGTGACGCCAAGATGTTGGAGGAAGCCGGCGCCTATTCCATCGTGTTGGAGACCATCCCTGCAGAACTTGCCGCGCGCATCACGGACAGCGTCCGCATACCCACGATTGGGATCGGTGCCGGTGTGGACACCGACGGCCAAGTGTTGGTCATCTACGACTTGTTGGGACTCAACCCGGGTTTCACGCCCAAATTTCTCAAGCGTTACGCCAATGTGGGCGAAGACGTTATGGCAGCGTGTAAAACCTATCGGAACGAGGTTCGTTCACGTGCATTTCCGAGCAAAGAATATTCGTATTAACCGTCTGGAATTACTCGATTCCACGTCTCATGTTGTCCCTGTTGAGTCGCGAGTAGACTCGGTCCGCGCACAATCGCGTCGTTGGCGTCGAGAAGGTCACAAAGTCGCACTGATCCCCACAATGGGGGCGCTGCACGCCGGGCATCTGAGCCTGATCGAGCAGGCTCGAGCCAAGGGGGCCGATCGCGTCATTGTGTCGATCTTTGTGAACCCCACGCAATTTGGCAAAGACGAGGATTTGGACCGGTATCCGCAGGACTTGGAGGGCGACCTCGAAATGCTACGTTCCGTGGATGTGGATTTGTTGTTTGCGCCCTCGGTTGACACCGTGTATCCCAGTGGCTGTCAAACAACCGTGACGGTTGAGCACCTGCCCCAACATTTGTGCGGTCTTTCTCGACCGGGCCATTTTGACGGTGTTGCTACCGTGGTCTCCATTCTCTTTCACACGACGGAACCGGATTTGGCGGTATTTGGTGAAAAAGACTTTCAGCAACTGCAAGTCATTCGGCAAATGGTCCGCGATCAACACATGCCTACTCGGATTGTGAGCGCGCCGATAGTCCGGGAAGCGGATGGTCTGGCCATGTCGAGTCGCAATGCCCACCTTTCTGGGCAAGACCGGGTGGCTGCGTGCTCTCTGCATCGTGCGTTGACGGAGGCCCAAGCCATGGTGGCGAAGGGGGAGCGCGATGTCTCGATCCTGACCCGTCAAATGCGTTCCACATGTGTCCGTGTTGGAGGCCGGATCGATTATGCGAGCATTGTGGATCCGACCAAATTGTCGGATCTGATCCACGTAAACGCCCCCGCACGGGCATTACTCGCCGTCTATTTCGGATCGACCCGCCTAATCGACAACGCACCCATCGGGAATATTGAGTCTTTATGACTCGTTATTACAAACCATGATGGGTTCCTTGACACCCCTTGATCTTGAGTCTTACACTTCCAGCCTATAATGTTAGGTATGTGTTTGAAACATTACAGGAATTTCGTATGAAGCTCAACAGTGCAAAACTGTTCATCATCGTACTCGTCGTCTGTTGGACGTCGTCGGCGTCGGCGGACCACACCCACTACATTTATTATGTAGCGAAGACCATCCAGTGGGGTGCCGATTCGCAACAACTGGTCTTCCCTAAGTCCTTTGAAGGACCGGCAGATTTGGGGCCATCGGCTCGGGTATCTGAGGCATTCCACAGACTTCGGACCCAGCGTGGGGTCGTGTACGAGGGATCCGAGATCCAAACCGATCGTCGTTTTGCGTCGACGGGCGCGGTGGACGTTGTGATTGGAAAGGCTGCCGGCGCACAGCACCATGTGGTGATCAGTGAAATCTATTGGACACTCATTGCGGCGGGTGTGCGTGAGGTGCGGATCCCTAGCGTCAAGAAAGGGGCCTTCAACGCGGCCGATGTACCACTGGGGGCAGCTCAGATCGTCTTGCAACTGTGGCAGATACTGCCCCCGGGGACACCCGGTCCCGGTCTGGTACTGTACAACAATGAGTTGGTGCGGGCGGACGCTATTCGTCGACGCTTGGATGACGGAGAACGCTCGGTAGTGAATCAAGTGATCGCTCTGTTGCAGTCCCCCGTCGGTTACGTGCGCGTCCAAGCAGCCATCGCGTTGGCCACCATACGACGACGACTCGCAAAGCCCGAAGGCAATCGCGTCGAGGCGGGTTTAATCGGGGCGTTGCAAGACACCGATGTTCATGTTCGGCGGGCAGTACTCAAGGCGTTTCGTGGCACCCGATCCAAACGGACCTTGTTGGCTTTGGAATCGGTGGTGAAAACCGATCCTGCGCCTGAGCTCAAGGCGGCCGCAGTCCGTATATTGACGGCAGCAGGAAACAACAAGTACGCGGTATTTGTTCTCTTTGAAAAGCTCAATGACCGAGACGACAGTGTGGTGATGGATGCGGTTGCCAAGTTGAGCAAAGAAGCGAACAAGCCCGAAGTGGCCATGGCGCTGGTGAATGTGTTGACCCATCGAAGCACTCGAATTGCGGAGATGGCACTCAAGGGCATCATCCAACTCAATAATCGAGAAGCGCTGCGCAAGATTCTTGAATCCGACTCATTTTCTCCGCAGTACCGTGAGCGAGCGGCAGTGGTTCTCTCGGCGGGGAATACCGATGAAGCAGACTTGGCCTTCCGCTATCTCATCGTTCACGGTTCGGAAGCCGAGCAAGTGCGGTCGATTGGTGCGGTGTCCAAGCGTAGACGTTATCGCTTGGTGGGTATTGTCATTGGTGTCCTGGACGCCAAATCCAGTCCGTCTGTTCGTGTGGCTGCCGCCAAGGCGTTGGGCAGCATCAAAGATTCAAAAGCGCTGCAGCCATTGGCAGCCGCTCTTGCAAAATTTGGAGACCAGCGCGCTGAACTGGAACAGGCGATCATCGATATTTTTGGTGGGCTGGGCGTTGACGAGATCATACGTTTTTCTGACAGCGACAATTCGGTGCTTCGACGGCTCAGCATTAAGAGCTTGGGAAATATTCAGGGAGGACGAGCCCCAGGGCGTGTTGTCACCGTACTCTTGGGGCGCTTGGACGACGCAGAGCCAGAGATTCGACGAAGTGCCGCGTACGCTTTGGCGCGAATACCCGAATCCCGCGTTGTGGCTCGGCTCGTAAAACTCAAGAAAGATCGTGATGGTCAAATCCGCCGACAAGTGGCGTACGCACTCGTACGATCGAGTCACCCCGAGGCGGACACGTTGTTGGTTGGATTTCTGACGGATTCCGATCCCGAAGCCAAGCGGATCGCCATCGATGGTCTCCGCACGCGCAACACCACGTCGGCCGTGAAGAAATTACGCAATTTGGCGCGAGCATTCAGTCGGCAACCCCCCAAAGTGCGTCGGGCCTTGGCGCAAGCCTTGGTCACCCTGTCCGGTCCCAGCGGCTGGGATGCGCACAAGGATTTCTATTCAGCCTGGCTCTTTGACAGCGATGCTCTAGTCAAGGTTTGGGCCATCAAGGGGATCATCGGCAAGCCTTCCGATCCAAGCGTTCCAGGATTGTTGTCTGCGCTCGTGAAGGATTCGGACGAGTCTGTCCAAATCGAGGCGATTCAGGCCTTGGGCCAGACCAACAACGTGGAAGCAGTGGATTATATTGCGAGCAGTCTCTTCGATTCGAGCAAGAAAGTGAAACTGGTCGCGTTGGACGCGCTCGCCAAACTCAACTTGGAACGAGCCAGAACGCCGATTCGGGATCTCATCACCAATGAGACCGACAAAGAAGTCAGAGCCAAGGCCGGCGAGGTGTTCGAGAACCTTCCCTAGCCGTCCTGGAGAATCCGCGCCATCACCTGAGTCATCCGGTCTACGTCGTGGGCACCGCTCTGCTCTCGGATGGAATGCATGGACAGCATGGCGTTGCCCACATCGACGGTGGGAATGCTTAACGCTGCCGCGCTGATGGGTCCGATGGTGGACCCACAGGCCAAATCACTCCGGTTCACGAACTCTTGGAAGGGCACGTCTTCTGTTTGGCATGCCTCACGAAAGCGTGCGGCCGTCACGGCGTTGGTTGCGTAGCGCATGTTGACGTTGGTCTTGATGACAGGACCACCGTTCAGGAGGGGTTTGTGGTTTGTGTCGTGCCGGTCGGCAAAATTGGGATGAACGCCGTGGGCCATGTCGGCGGACACGAGATACGAGTTTGTGACAGCTCGTTCTAGGCCGCCCGGCGCTTGTTCGGAGTGGTCCCGCTCCAAACGTGTGAGCAAGTTGCGCAGCAAGGACGAGTCTGCTCCGCGTTCCGAGCGGGAACCGCATTCTTCATGGTCAAACAGGACCACGACGGCGGTGGATTCCGGTGCGTCTGTTAGGGAACACAAGGCCTCCAACGCCGAATAGCAGGAGGCTTGATTGTCCAAGCGGGGAGCAAAGATAAATTCGTCATTCAATCCACCGATCGCGGGGGGCTGGACGTCAAAGAGGCACAGGTCCCAGCCGAGGACGTCGTCGGCCGAACAGTTCAACTCCCTGCAGATTTCTTGCAGAAGATGGGAAGAGCCTTCTGTTTCGCCCATTCCAATCAAGGGTGGCAGGTGGTCTTGTTTGTTGAGCACCAGTCCTTTGTCGTTGACCTCTCGGTTCAGGTGTATGGCCAGGTTCGCGATTCGTGCGATGGGTTTGTCGATTCGGATCAGTTCTTGGGACAAGCCACCATCACGTCGAACAGCGACTTGTCCACACAGACCAAGGTCTCGATCGGCCCACGTTGCTACTATGGCACCCCCATATACTTCGACACCCCACTGTAGATAGCCTTCCTTGGCATATTCGGGTTGGGGCTTGAGCCTCAAGTTGGGAGAATCCGTGTGGGCGCCAAGGATTCGAAATCCGCGCTCGGCGGGCGCGCTCTTGCCGGCACGCCAAGCGACGAGGGTACCGCCGTGAATCACATACCCACCACTGCCCGTTTCGATGGGAAGAGAGCCCTGACCGTCGTCGAAGCGCGAAAAACCCGCTTTGTTGAGACGCTCGGCAGATGCGTCGACACAGTGAAATGGTGACGGACTGGCGGCGATGTACTCGATCAGGCCTTTGGCGTCAGACATGGTTGATTCTCTCCTGGTTACTCCGGTTTGGATTGCTCAATGTGGCGGCCCCTATTGTTTGTCTTGTCGTTGTTGTAGAGGGACCAGTCGGTGTCCACGGTAAAAACAGTTGCCGCTATCCGAAGCCAAGTCCACTATCAGCAACGAATCACATTGTTGCCGAATACTCTCATGGTTTGTCTGACCTTGTGAGACGCGAACACGCTCCATACACCTCCAATGACTGAGCAGTTGTGTACAGAACTCGGGTGCACACCCTTGCTCTCGGCACAACTTGTCGAAGGCCTGGGGAACGATCAATTGAGAGCGCCACACGTTGAAGAGCTTGTCTCGGACTTGGGCGTTTACCTGCGGGTCAGCCAGGGTGCGGTGTTGCCTCGGGAGCACCTCGTGTACATACAGGATGTGCCAACCGATGGGTGAGCGAATCGGTGGTGTCAGAAAGGGAGTCTTTCGTCCCTTCTTCAAGTACGTGTCTCGCACCGCATCCATGATCTCCTTAAAGAAGATTCGATAGCGAACCACCTCAAATTGCTCTTCGTACGAGGCATTCACGTCGTATTCGAACCCATATTCATTCAATGTAGTGGATGTGCCGTAATGGTCTCGCAATTGCTGGGAGGGAAAATCAGTGGCGACTATGTCCAAGCTTCGGCGAAACGCCTCTGCATCTTTGGTGGCTTCCGGAGACGAAAGGATTTGATGAAGCTGTTTCATACTGTTTCCGTGATGTTCGAGGCATTCTTTCAACCGCAAGCGGCGATCCTCTACCTCGATCAACTCGTCACGGAAGCAGTTGTCTTGGTCACCGGTTTCCATGCAGCACATCGTTTGAACATCGAGTAGTTTGAAACGTTCAAAGTGCTGGAAGTAGCTTTTGACTTCGTTGAATTTCTGCTCCACCAGCTGGGTGGGGATGTCGTCTTTCGTGAGATCCTTGGTAAACGTCTGGATCAACCATCGCTGGTTGAGCGCCTTCTTGATGGCTTGGCCCGCAACGGATTCGGTGTATTTGCCCGAACGAAATGCCTCCCGAGCCAAGAGCTCAAATTCAATCATACGCTCAAGAAGCAACTCGGGGTCTGTGTTTTCCGGTGCACGCTCCAACTGTGTCTTCAGCATGCTGACGGTGATCGGTGTTCCCTCGACGGTGGCAAGGATTGGATCGGATTTCGGGTCCGACTCGCCGATCCATCGAAGGGATTCAAAGGACTCAATGGGCCGCAGTTGAAAGTGTTCCTGCCCTTGCGTGTCCGAGACGAGTGTGTCCACACAGCCGCTCAGCACGACGATGACGAACAGTGAATTCAGCCACGAGTTCATCCTCATGGCCTGTCTCCACGAATCAACGCGATCTTGGTTAGCTCAAGGCCAGCGCGAACCAAGGCGAAACCGACAAAGATCTCGAGGATGGCAGCAATGTAATCCCGCTCTGACAAGAAGCTTACACTGGTCCAAAAGAACGCAATACTGACGAGAACAAGCACGATCCCAACGACTTCGTACAGCACTCTTCGGAATTTCTGCGATCTCATGCGTTATGTTCCCATTATGAGCAATACCGTGAGTACCCCCAAAGAAAGGGCTGCGATCAAGATGGACCACCCGAGACTGGCGCGTGCACGGTCGATGGCGTTGCACTCCACCGAGAAACGCAACCACTCCAAGGTGTGCGTTTGCGGGGAGAGCAAGACCGCTCCGAGCCTGGAGACAAGATGCCGCGCCATCAATACGACCCAAATGGTAAACACCAGCAATCCCAAGCTGATCAGCGCGACGCCTTCGTTGTGTGGATATGCCGCACGTAGCGTCAAGCGAAAGGGGCGATAGAAGTACAACGCGCCCACCATGGAGGCCCCGATGGCCGTATGCGTGATGGTGTGTATCCACAGCAAACGCATTCCCTGACGTGCGTGTGTGAGCGTGCCGCGTTCGGGGGGGGTCGCAGTTGCCTTTCCAGGGCGGGATGAGCGGCTGCAGACGATCACAAAAAGTACGGTGGCCAGCGTAACGGCCAAGAAGGCGTGTGCCCCGTATACCCTCGCTCCCATGAGTTCCGGAAACGTAATAAAGAGTGGTAGATGCGACAGCGGGAATGCGGTGAGAGCCAACAAACGGTCCGGCCACAGGGTGAACAAGCCCAGGATACCGAGCGGCAGACCGGCTGCGATCCCATTGGCGGTCGACATGTGTGGCCACAGATCAAGGTGATTGATCGGAATCAGCACAAGAAAAGTCCACAACAAACCACCGGTCGCAATCACACCCGCTCGTGCGAGGCGATCGCGATGTCCGTTGCTTGCCATTGTGCTCACTAACGCTCCTCTGAAAGAACCCACGCTAGGCATTCCTCCACGTTGTGAGGGGCTGTGTCAACACGGAGCTGATGCAGGATTGTGTGGGCTCAGACCACGACAACAAGTGCGTGAAGACCGCTTGAATGGTCGTGAGCTTAGCGGACGATTGGATAGATGACGCGAAGGGGCTTGGAGCGGCGTTTCACATCCACCACAATTTGGCGGGCGTTGCGGAGGCCGTTCCACACGCGCATCAGGTCGTCCGGGCGACGAATCGAAATGCCATTTACGGCGGTGACCACATCGCCTACGTGAACGCCATTGACCGTGGGCTCTGCGTCGGGAGGCTGGCCATACAACGCCAAGATGCGAAATCCGATGAAGGCATTGCCCTGTCGTTGCGGGGTAACAGGCATTCGCTGCAAGAAGCGCCCGGGTCCATCAGACAGGACAGCATCCAAGATGGTCCGGTCGACGACGCTCGGTGGCGTGGCATCAACCTGACTAGACGCTGTGGAAGAGACGGCGGGCTCTTCAAAGTTGTACTGCTGGGTTGCACAACCGGTGAGGACCAAGACCAATAAAGCGCTGGTAAGAAAGAATCGCATAAAGGCATCGTTCATCGTGTGATGGCGTGCGTCAAGAAAGAGGCGATTCGTCGTTCGCGGATTCTGTGAGTGCGCAAATGCGCTGGTTGGCTTTTCGAAGGCGGCGGCTGATCTCACGACAGATATTGTTTAGCATGAGTGCGTAGGTGGGTATGTTCCATTCGTAGATCGTCAAGAAGTCCATGTTGGAGAGCCCAAACAAGAGTGAGGGCTCCAGCGCAGTGATTGTGGCGCTGCGGGGCTGGATGTCCACCAGAGCCATTTCGCCGATGCTGTCGCCCACGCCGAGTTCGGCCAAGATGATGGGATGGTCATCACCCTCAGGGGCCAACGTTATTTGGCATCGGCCCCTTCCAATGATGAACATCGAAGTGGCCAGATCTCCCTGGTTTGCGATCACTTCATTGGCTGCGAATTCTCGGGTAGCGATAAGCGAGCACACTTTTTCGATTTCGTGGTCAGCAAGTCCCCGGAAGACGGCCAGGGAGGGTAAGAGTTGCCTGAGATCGTCCCGCATCGTCGATTATTCCAGGGGGTCAGCATAGGGCTCCGCATTGCAGAATGGAGCGTCACCGTAATTGGCCACACAAACGTAATCGCTCCGGCAATCTTTGTTGTCATCGCAGCGTTTCATGCAGAATGTAGTGTCATCTGGGAAGAGAACACAGACCGCTTCCGAGGGGCACTCATTGACGTCGCACGGGCTCAGGGTGCAATAGCCTTCTGGTTGAAGGGGATCGCACTTCAGGTTGGGTCCGCTGCTGCCGACACAATCCAAGTTGTTGCTGCAGGGATCCCCCACTTTGGCTTGGCAACCAATCAAGAGGCCAACACATAGCACCAGCAATAGGGTCTTCATGACGGTGTACCGTACACGGCACGCCATAGCTCCACAAGGGTTTCTGGCGGCAGCTTCTCCGATCGAATTCCACCATCCACTTTGATGGCTTCCAAAATACGTTCTGTCTGGTCGCCAGCGATTGGCTTCAGGTTGTTTCGGAGTGTTTTTCGCCGGAATTGAAACAACTGGTGCACAAACTGATTCAACTGGACGACGTCCTCTTCTCTCACGCCATAGAGAGGTGCGGGTCGAGGCCGGAGAGCGATCACAGCAGAGTCCACTTTGGGAGGGGGCCGGAAGGCGGACGGAGGCACTTTGGCCACCGAGGATCGCTCCGCAAGCAGGTGAGTGATTACGCCGGGTGGGCCGTATTTTTTGGTTCCAGGCTCTGCGAGCAACCGCGCCGCGACCTCTTGTTGGAACATCA
The DNA here is from genome assembly GCA_963578115.1 of Myxococcales bacterium. GTDB lineage: Bacteria > Myxococcota_A > UBA9042 > CAUZBV01. The sequence continues at coordinate 24,885 of CAUZBV010000001.1, read as the reverse complement.
GGACCATGTGATGGAATCGATGGCGGTGATTGAGGAGCAAATGGAAATAGATGGGAGCGGAGACATTGTAAGGGAGATTGCCGACAACCACGGCGCGGCCCGACTCTGAATCGGGTACGAGCGTCTCCCAATCAAAATGAATGGCATCTCCCTCCAATACCCGCAATTGGGGGAATTTCTCTTGGAGATGTGCGACCATGTCACGGTCGTGTTCGACACAGACCACCCGTGTTGCTTCGAATCGGTTGAGTAATACAGCCGACAACTTTCCCGTGCCCGGCCCGATCTCACAGATCAGATCGCCATCGGTGACGTGCAACGCATCGACGATGCGATGAGCGATTTGACGGTCGTGCAGGAAGTGCTGGCCATAGGATTTCTTTGCGCGCATGAGTGTTAGGGCTCACAGGGGCTGGGGATGGGCAATCCTGCGGACGCATCAAGCGTTAAGAGGTCGCTGTGGATTCCGTTTTGTAGATACCACGCACCCAAGCCTGCAATCATTGCCGCGTTGTCGGTGCAAAAGCGAATGGGGGGGATGTGGACGTTTAGCGCGGGACGCATGTCCTGAGCGCGTTCACGCAGGACGTGGCGTAGGCGGCTGTTGGCGGCGACACCGCCCGCGGCGACCACATCGCGCACGCCACAACGGGCCGCCGCTCGGAGCGTCTTTTTTGCGAGGACGTGGACGACCGCCTCTTGAAACGATGCACAGAGATCGTAGAGCGCTTGCCCCGTGGGAACTCCGTGGTTGCGTAGGTGGTAGCGAACGGATGTCTTCAAGCCGCTGAACGAAAAATCGTCATGCCGTTTTCCCAGCCATGCCCGCGGAAACTGGATGGCGTTGGGATCGCCTGTCTTTGCGTGATCATCGATCACCTGACCGCCCGGATACCCCAGACCCAGCATGGTCGCCACCTTGTCATAGGCTTCGCCGGCGGCGTCATCGAGCGTCTGGCCCAATTGATGGACATCCCCGGGACCGTTAACCTGATACAACGCGGTGTGTCCCCCACTAACGGCGAGCGCGACGTGTGGATAGGACACGTCGGCCGGGTTCGGATCGTCGAGATCCCACAAGCGAACGGCGGCCAAATGGGCTTCGATGTGATGCACGCCCACCAACTTCTTGTCTAGGCTGTACGCGAGCGCTTTGGCCGTATGCACACCCACCATCAGGGCGCCGATGAGTCCGGGACCTTTCGTCACAGCAACGCAATCAATGGATTCACGCGTCGTTTTCGCGCGGCTCAGCGCTTCATCGATGACGGGCAAAATGGCTTCCAAATGTGCTCGGCTGGCCAATTCGGGCACAACGCCACCGTACTTCTTGTGTACAGGGATCTGGGAGGCCACCACATTGGACAGCACCTCCCCCTCGTGAGTGACGATGGCTGCCGCGGTTTCGTCACAACTGGTCTCGATGCCTAGTACACGCAAGAGAGAGGCTCCCACCGGGTTTCTTTTTGAACCCGTTTGGCGGGATGGTCCTCCTTTCCAAGGCGATTGACAAGCCCACTTTGCCGGTGATACGTTCCCTCGGCCGCTGAATGGCCGTTCATTTTCAGGTTAGAAACGGAGACAAGCGTTGGTACAAAAGGCACGCACCAGAGACAAACGGGAACGAATCTTGGCCGCAGCGGTCAAGGTGTTCGCAGCCAAAGGTTTCTACTGTGCTCGGGTGAGTGAAGTAGCTCGAGAAGCGGGTGTCGCCGACGGGACGATCTATTTGTACTTCAGCAGCAAGGAAGAAATCCTTCGAGGCCTCTTCGAAGAGAACATGCGTCGACTCATCGACGACTTGTCTTCTGAGATCGAGAAGGTGTCATCCAACACAGACAAGATGACTCGTTTGGTGGACTCCTATTGCCAGTTTGTGCACAACGAACCCCAGTTGACCGAGGTGTTGACGGTGGAGCTTCGTGAATCTGGCAAGTTTATGAATGAGTTCGCCGCTCCACTCTTCGGTGAGTATCTCCGGGTGATTGTAGACATCTTGGAGGCGGGCCAGAAGGCGGGCGAGTTCGGCACGCATTACAGTGCGCGTACGGTTGCGAGGGCGATCTTTGGCGCGTTGGACGAGTTGGCTCTGTCCTGGGTGATGAGCAAGAGCAAATGGGATCTCAGAGCATCCGGGCACGAGCTTCTCGGTGTGTTCCTTCACGGAATATGCGATCCTGAACGAGTAGAAACGTAGAGGGAATGGAGTAGTTCATGAAGATTTTGGTGGCAGCAAAGCGGGTAACGGATCCGGATGCAACAATCCGATTAAAAGCAGATCTGAGCGGCATTGAGTTAGACGGTCTTGAATACAAGGTCAATCCATTTGACGAGAACGCCATTGAAGCCGCGCTTCAACTCCAGACATCGCAGGGTGGCGAAGTGATTGTCGTCAGCATTGGTCCCGACGAGGTGCAGACAACCATTCGAACCGGACTGGCCATGGGTGCCGATCGCGGCATCTTGGTGACGGGCTCGGACGAACACTTGGACGGCGACCTGGTGGCACGAATTTTTGCGGCGCTTTGGAGGCGAGAAGATCCCGATGTCTTTTTGCTGGGTAAGCAGTGCATTGATGGGGACTCCAACCAGGTGGGCCAACTCTTGGCTGAGTATCTGGATCTCCCCCAGGCGTGTTTTGCGTCGGAGATAGAGATCATCGACGGCGGTACAACCGCTCGAGTGTCTCGCGAGGTCGACGGCGGCATCGAAGTGATCGATGTGACCCTCCCGGCAGTGATTACAGCCGATCTGCGCCTCAATGAGCCGAGATATGCGTCGTTGCCCGGAATCATGAAGGCCAAGCGCAAGACGATCGATAGGGTCTCTATTGATGAGTTGGGCGTGACACCCGACCAGAAGGTTAAAACGATTCTGTACAACAAGCCTGGTGACCGTCAAGCCGGCATCATGGTGGAAAGCGTTACGGAATTGGTGGACAAATTGCAGAACGAAGCACGGGTTTTGTAGGAGGAACGACGATGAGTATTCTGGTCATTGCAGAACAATCTGGCGGAGTCCTACGGAAATCCACATTGTGTGCGGTGTCGTGTGCGAGGGAGCTGGCCACGGTGTTGGGTGTGGACTGGCATCTAGCCGTTTCCGGACACAATGTGAGCGGCGTCGCGACTGAATTGGCGGGGTACGGTGCCAGTACGATCCGAGTCGCCGACGACGCCTCATTGAGTGAGTATCTGGCGATGCCCTATGCGGCGGCCGCGGCGACCATCGCAAAGGAAGTAGGCGCAAAGTGGGTGCTCTGCAGTAGCAGCACCATCGGGAAAGACCTGATGCCGCGGGTGGCCGTTCGTTTGGATGCGGGTTTGGCGTCCGATGTGGTCTCGGTGGCAGGCGCTGATGGTGGCGTTCAGTTGGTGCGTCCCCTGTGGGCGGGCAACGTGATGGCGACCGTGGATGTGTTGACGGAGGTCAAATGCCTGACTGTTCGAACGTCTGATTTTGACGCGGCGGCAGCAACCGGTGGCGAATCGGCTCTATCGGCGAGCGAGGGTGCGGTGGCCGCTGCCCAGGCCAGTGGAGCAAAGATGCGTTTTGTTCGCTTGGACGCCACGGGCGGCGCCCGACCCGATTTGAACGAAGCTGACCGCATCATCTCCGGGGGACGGGGCTTGAAGAGCGAAGAGAATTTCCACATTTTGGATGAGCTCGCAGACTCTATCGGCGCGGCCATTGGCGCGTCTCGTGCGGCCGTGGATGCGGGGTATGCCCCCAACGATTACCAAATCGGTCAGACGGGCAAGAGCGTGGCACCGGATCTGTATATCGCTGTTGCCATTAGCGGTGCCATTCAGCACTTGGCAGGAATGAAGAATTCCAAGGTCATTGTGGCGATCAACAAGGATCCGGAAGCTCCAATTTTTCAGGTAGCCGACTACGGTCTGGTGGCGGATGCGTTCCAGGCGGTACCCGAGTTGGCAGAAGCATTTCGGCAGGTACGAGCCGGTTAATGAGCGCCCTGAAAGCGCCGTATGTCACTCCATATGGGTGTTGGCTATTCGGCGAAGAGTGGCACCGGGCAGTTCGGCATCTCTGGCATCTCCATGGCACGAACCGTGGTCGCCTTGTACTTTAGATTGCTGGTGAGTTGCGTCTTGACGCCCCCGCAGATGGACATCTTGTAGACTTCCCCATCGGTTTTGTGGCGTTTGTCCGAGTCCTTCATTTCTTTCCAATTGGTCGTTAGTTGAGGGGTTGCGGCGAACAAGACGCGTTTTCCATCCGGGGATATCGCGATGGAATGGACCAGCGTGTTTTCCGGAATGTCGCCGACGGGATTTTGCAAGATGTCGACCAACTCGTGTTCTTCGACGGGAGTGAGATCCCCAATCCATTCAGGATCGATCTTGATGATTCCGCTGAGTGCCTTCTCTTGGTCTGCATCGCAAGGGTTGCCAATGCTGTTTTCGGCGCGGCCGATGAAGAGTACGTGCTTTCCATCCGGCGTAAAGACAGGTTGTCCCGCCACCTTTGTCCATTGCCAGGATTTTCGGTAGGTGCACGCCAGGTCTTGGAAGCTACCGCCAGAGACCGTCAGCAGGTTCGAAGGCGGCCGTTTTTCATTGGGATTGACCGTGGAAAATCGCCGTACCTGCAACGCTTGATCGGACACGGTAAAGTGCACGATGGTCGATGAATCGGGCGAAATCGCCAAGGGATCGACATCAGAATACAGTGAACCGGCTCCCACACATTGATCGTTCTGGAAGTTCTCGCACAAGTAATCGAGCTCGTGCAGGGTCCCTGTGGTCCACAAGTAGATTCGCTGGCTTCGGATTGTTGGACTCAGCAGCACAATGGATTCACCGTCAGGACTCACGCGGAAGTGTCCCTTGAAGGTGGAATGCCCACCAATCCAGTCCTTGTC
>CAUZBV010000001.1:0-12500 GCA_963578115.1 Myxococcales bacterium | reverse complement strand
AGCCCAGGAATGTGAACGCCGTCGCCATGAGGGCGACGTGCTGAATCCGTTTACCCATGATCTTTTCGGCATCTTTGAGCGTTTGTAATCCTTTCTTTCGTTTCCCGTGCATGGCGTAGAGCTCGGCCAGTTTGACCCGGGGTTCCAGCATCTTGGGGACGATTTTGGAGGCCTGTCGGGCGTATTTGGCGGCTTTACCAAATTGCTCCTTGGCCTGATAGGCGGCAATCAGTCCCGTGTGAGCGTGGAGATTTTTCTTATCAAGCTTCAGGACTTTCTTTTCTGCCTTGATGGCCGCATTCCACTTTCGTCTCGCGAGCAGGATTTCGGCCAATGCATGGTGCGTGTCCCATTGCTTGGGTGCGAACTTGGCGGCTTTCTTGGCGTACTTTTCAGCGTCCTTGAGGTTATTCCGTCGCAAATAGGTGAGGGCCAGATAACGATGGGCGTCGACGGACTTGCTGTGATGCTTAATCGCACGTTTGAATGTCTTTTCGGCTGCCTTGTAGTCTCCTTTGGCGCCATAGGTGCGTCCCAGTCCGACCAACGCGGACTCATTCTGTGGATCGGTGGTCAGCGCTTGTTTGAATCGCTGGATGGCCTCCGTGTGCTTCCCCTCACTTTTGAGTGTCATGCCTTCGGTGATCAACTCATCCGCGGGCCGGCTTTGAAATGCCCACACGGTGTTGGGTAGGATCAGGGCGTACAGGATGAGCAGACACGTTCGATGGTTCATTCTATTCCTATCAAGATACCAACATGCGTCGGACGATTTTCATTCATTCGCTTCTGGATCGATGTGTGATCGAAGCTGTGCTTTTCGCTGTACGGAGATACCATACGTTGCAAGCTTGTTGTAGAGCGTTCGTCGATCAATCCCAAGATCTGCAGCGGATTGTTTCTTGTTTCCCTGATTGGCTTCCAAGGCATGGATAATGGCTTCGCGCTCCAATTCGGCCAATGCACGTACCATGCTGGTCGATGGCGCGGTTGCTGGGCGATCATGCTGATCAGCGATGCCCGGGAAGTTATTGAAATCGTTGGGATGAAGTGTGTCTGTTTCGGCAAAGACAGACGCATTCTTGATCGCCATGGACAACTCTCGGACATTGCCGGGCCAGTCATATTGCATGAGCAATCGTAGCGCAGCTGGGCTAATGTCTGTGACGTGGCCCGAGTGTTCGTCTTGGTTAAGCTGGATGAAGTGGTGCACCAAGAGCGGAATGTCCTCGCGACGGTGTCGCAGTGCGGGTACATCCAGTGTGACAACGGCGAGGCGGTAATACAAATCTTCACGGAAGGTCCCTTGCTTGATCATTTCGCGCAGCTTGCGGTGCGTTGCGGCGATGATTCGGACATCCACGTGGTGGGTCTGTGAACTGCCCACCTTCTGAATTTGGCCATCCTGAAGGGTGCGGAGGAGCTTGGATTGCATTTCCAGGGGCATGTCTCCAATTTCGTCCAAAAATAGGGTGCCTTTGTCGGCCACTTCAAACATCCCCTGCCGGTCTCGAGTGGCACCTGTAAAAGCCCCGCGCACATGGCCAAAGAGTTCACTTTCGATTAAGTTCTCAGGGATAGAGCTGCAGTTGATGGCTACAAAGGGTTTGCCTTTGCGGCCACCATGGTAGTGGATGGCCCGTGCGACCAGTTCTTTCCCTGTGCCGCTCTCCCCTGTTACCAGTACAGACACGTCACTGGATGCCACTCTATCCAAAGCGTGAATGACCAACTGCAACGAGGCGCTTTCACCGACAATGTTCTCGTGTCGATGTGAGCCAGACAGTTGTTTTTGTTGGGCTTCGATGACGCGTTCGCTTGTCTCGAGAGCCATGGCTTTTTCTGCCAACTGCTCTTCCAAGCGTTTGTTGAGGTCTTCCACTTGCCGGCGACTTTCGTCAAGCTTGGTGAGGGCGGACTCTCGTTCGGACAGTATCTGTGCGTTGCTAATGGCAATGGATGCTTGATTGGCGAAGGCTTCCATATATTTCAGATCGTCGGCTGTGAATGCGCCTTCTTGAAATCGATTGTCGAGGTAGAGGGCGCCTATGACGTCTCCCTTGGCGATCATGGGCAGGCACATGACGCTGCGAAGTTTCATGTGGTGAATGGAACGATACTGACTGTAGCGTTCATCGGCCATGGCATCCGTTGTCAAAACAGGGATGCCTTCATCGATGACATTCTTCGCGATGGAGTAGCTCACTTTGTCTTTCTTTTTGCGTATGTTTTCACCGTCGATGTTGCGAGCCACGACCACATCGACCGCGCTGGGTTCGCTGAGTTCATCCTCTTTCGCTGCCAAGAGTAAGAAGCCACGTTCGGCTTGTGTGAGCAGGATTGCTGAATCAATGATGTACTCCAACAGACGATCGATATCGAGTTCCGATGTGAGTCGCCGATTGATGTCCAGAAGTCGAGAGAGTTGTCGAGAGTGTTCCACAGATTCCTCGGTTTCTTTCATTGGCGTCGGTACGTCGGACAAAGTGTTCACGATCTCTGCGCGGTCTTTAAGACTAAGAAAGTCCTGTCGAAGCGCATGTGGTAGGGTGTTTGCGATCCCTTCCAGAGCTTGCACTGCCCGTTGACCATTCGCCGTCGCGTCTGTTTCGTTACCCAATCCATGGTGGGCGCGATAGAGCGCGAAGTGAACCTCCCAATTCAATTCCGGGCGTCCTCCACTGCGGAGGAGTTCTTTGGCATTCAATGCGTAATTGAGCGCTTTGTCCAGTGCCGGTTTTTTTTGAGTTCGCGCTGCCTCCGAAAGAACCAGCAGGGCACGAGCTTTCATGTCCGGTAGCCCGCTCTTCGATGCAATCGACAACCCCTGGGTCGCAAGAGCCGTGGCAGACTCGATGTCACCTTCTTCCAATGCGATTCGAGCGAGGCTGCGCAAGCAATCCGCGAGCTCTCCTTGACTCTTCATTTCGTCGAAGGTTTTGACGGCTTCTTCCAGCAGCGCACGGCCTTCGCTGGGTGCATCCCGCAGCCATGCCACCTCGCCCAAGAGACTCAGGGTGAGCGCTTCAACATACCGGTTGCCATGTTCCTGCGCGATGGCCAGCGATTCCGTCAGATTGGCTAGCGCATCGTCGAGTTGTCCCAAGAATCGGTTGAGGTTCCCGAGGTTCATTCCGCTTTGCATTCGTCCCGATTGATTGCCCAGCACATGGGCCATTGTGTGGGCCTCTCGATAGCGACTTGCCGCTCGATCGTATTCACCACGTTCTTGATGAATGACGGCTATGTTCATCAACGTGGTCATGATTCGATTGCGGTCACCGGAGCGCGTGGCGATCGCGAGCGCTTCGTCAAAGCACTTCATCCCACGCTCCATTTCACTTCGACGGTAGTGGATCAACCCTTGCGCATTGATCGTTTCCGCCCCTTCACTCAACTGATTCTCAGCTTGAAAGACAGACAGCGCGTCATTAAATCGTTGGTACGCCGACTCGTATTCTCCCTGGTAGAATTCGACGAGTCCTTGTAGGTAGTCGATTCGGGCATGAGTGAGATCCGTGTCGGCCAACCCGCGCGCTTGAACGCAGATTTCGCCAGCACGCGAATAATTTCCCAACTTCAGGTGAGCGATCCCCAGCCAGCGCAACGTGTCCGGATGGGACGTCACCAAGTCTCCGAATCGCTCAATGGCTTGTTTGTGCTGGCCGTGACGACACAGAAGAACCGCCCGCAAGAGATTGGCTTCATCGGATTCGAGACGGTCATACGCGTGTTGCGCTTCCTGTTCATTGCCGAGCAGTGCGTGGGCATGGCCGACGGCGCGGAGCGTATCCGGGTGGTGAAGGGTTGATTCACCTGCGGCGTTGACTACGGCGAGTAAGGGTTCAGCCAATCCGTGCGCGATCAATTCTTCTGTAATGGCGGCGAAGCGTTCTTCGTCCAAGCGATTGGTCATGGCTGCCGAAAAACAGCACACCACGCGAGTGAGCAGGGACGTGCTGAGATCGTTGCTCTGTGCGAGTCGTTCCAGCTGTGCTGAGGGCACGGGGATCATGTCAGCCACGGCGGCGGCCAGGCCTGCGGATGCCACACGGAGATGTCCGGTGCCCTCCCACACTTCCCATTGAAGGAGGCGTTGGTCACACAAGGTCTGTACGGTCTGCTGGGCCGTAAGCTCGTCGATGTCGAGAGCATGGGTGAGTGCGGGCAGTTCAATCGGTGCGGGCAGCGCTGCCACAAGCGACATGATTTGCTTGGCGACAAACTCTCGAGTCTCAAGCCCAAGCAGCAACGAGTCGAATCCAGAGGTGGGAATGGGCAAGGGTGTCGGGGCAGAGGCGTCCAAGCCTACATCGTTGTCTGTGAGTGTTAACCATCCACACTCAAATGCCTTTTGGATCATTGTGCACACGATTAACGGATTGCCACCGGCGTTCTCCGAGAGCGCATTAAGCAGGCTGTGCGTGGGCGATAGACCTACAAATGTTCGCTTCAGCAACGTCTCGACGGCGGTGAACTCGGGAATCGGAAATACGTGCATCAGCGGGCTGTCTTGAAAGAGCTCCAACGTGTCGGTGTCTATTTCTGTGGTGGTCATGATCAGTATCATCGTGCCCACCTCTGTCGGTTGGTGAAGCAACGTCCGACTTACTGTGGCCAACACCCCTTTACTCCATGGATCCAGCCGATCCCAGTCGTCCACGAGGACAGCGGTGGAACGGTTCCGGGTAGGCCACATGATGAGTTGGGCCAGTTGATCGCAGATATACTCCAGGCCGCGATTTGCGTCCGACGTTGGGACGCTGTGAACGATCGAGCCATCGCGCAGTGCCGCACGGGAGACGGACAGTTCGTGAGGCAGCTCAGCGAGAAGGTTCGCGGGCATGGCATCGACCAGGGTACGAATGGCGGCAAAAGGCAGGGGATGACTGCTGGTGTTGACGGTCAGGACGGCCACATCTCGACGTGGCTGAATCGCCCATTTCACCTCGCGAAGAGCACGTGATCGGCCACTTCCTGTCGGTCCGGTCACAAACATCAAGCCATGTTGTCCATTGTCCAGACATTCGTGCGTGGCATTCGTCAATCGCTCGGGCCAATCGTGGTCAACGATTGTGGGGCCGTGTTCTAGGGAGACTCGGACACTGTTCAACGTGACCGGATGAGCGGGCTCGGGATGTATGTCTGTGAGTCGACCCAGCGTGTCAATCGCCCGCAACGGACGGTCTTTGGGTCGGGCGGACAAGAGACTCATTACGAGGGGTCTCCAAATGCCAAGCTTGTTCACCTGTGCCGGTTCGATGCCTGCGAATTCGGCAGGATAATTGGGGTAGGGCAATCCACCAGTTAGAAGCCGATGCAGCGAGACTCCAATGGAAAATAAGTCGCTCGCAGGAGAGCTTGGCTTCCCTTCGAGGCGCTCTGGAGCCATGAATGGCAACGCTCCAATGGCGTTGTCCGACGGATCCGATGTCAGATCGAGGAGCTTGACGGATGTCACTTGTTCCACCCCATCGACGATGTTGGTGGCTACCATCACATTGTAGGGATGGATGTCTCCATGAACGAGGCCTTGGGCATGGACGTGCGCAATCGCACGGAGCAAGCCCACGGCGATGTCGTAGACGGCGTCGTTTCCCAAGCGGTCTGCAATGACATCTGCGGACTGTCCCATGGCGACTTCGAGTGTGTATCCCGGCATGCCGTTGCCGAGATCTGAGTGAAAGTCGTACACCGCAGGCAAGTTCGGGTGTTGTACGCGGGAAAGTGACAAGAATTCGCGGTGCAGCTGATGGTTTAGGCTGGCGTCTCTTGGACGCTTGAGTGCGACCACCCGGTCAGAGCAAAACCGATCTCGAACGCGAAATACGTCTGCAAGACCGCCGCTCCCCAGGGATTCTATGACCTCGTATCGATCGCCAAGCAATTGCACGATGCCGCCTTATAGCACGCCTGTGGAATTCAAGCCGGTGTGGGCTGGACAAGTTGTTGGAGATACTGAGCCGTGCGGCTTGAGTCCAGTGCGATTTCTAGCATGGTTGTTGGCGGTCCTTCAAAGATCAACTTCCCCCCTTCATCGCCACCGCCTGGACCCAAATCGATGACCCAGTCGCTTGCGGCAATTACGTCCAGATTGTGCTCGATCACAATCACCGTGTTGCCCGCGTCGACCAAGCGCTGCAACACGGTCAACAGTCGAGCCAAATCGGACATATGAAGGCCAGTGGATGGTTCGTCGAGCACATAGATCGTCTTTCCACCGTGGCGTTTGTGCAGCTCCGTGACCAACTTGATCCGCTGGGCTTCCCCGCCGCTCAGTGTGTTGGACGCTTGCCCGAGGGTGAGATAATCCAAACCGAGCTCGGCCATCAATGTGAGAGGACGATGGATTCGAGGATGGGCCTCAAAAATTTCTAGTGCGTCTGCCACCGTCGCATCCAGGACATCCGAAATGGCGTGTCCACGGTAGGTGACCAAGAGCGTTTCTGGATTGTAGCGGCGGCCTTCGCAGCAATCGCACGGGACGAAGGCATTGGGCAGGAACGCCATTTCTATGTTCAAGGCTCCCTGCCCTTTGCATGCGGGGCACTGTCCTGACGACACGTTGAAGGAAAATCGGCCGGGACCAAAGCCACGTATTTGTGCTTCGGGAAGTTTCGAGAACAGGGTTCGGATGCGATCCATAATGCCAATGTAGGTGGCGGGTGTGGAACGCGGTGTGCGGCCGATGGGGCTTTGATCCACTTCGACAATTCGTTCGACAGTTTCGGGGTGGGACAACTGTCCGAGGGGCCCATTGGGGATGTGTTGTTGGAGCAATGGCAGCAACACCTGACGTATGAGCGTGCTCTTGCCCGAACCGCTCACACCGGTCACAACGGTTAGTCGGCCAACCGGAATCCGAACCTGTAGTCCGTCGATGTTGTGACGATGTACATTGGACAGCGTGATGTATTCGGGCCCTTCTTCACGCGGCTGGAGGGCCGGTGCGTGATTGTTCTGAAGCCATTTCCCCGTGGGGGACTGGGGATCGTTTCGGATCGATGTGGGGTCACCAATGGCCATGATACGGCCTCCTTGCGTGCCACCACCGGGTCCCATGTCTACGATTAGATCGGCGCTCTCCATCGTGGCGCGATCGTGTTCCACGATAACAACGGTGTTGCCCCGCTGTTGGAGAGCGTCCAGAGCGTCCAAGAGCCGGTCATTGTCATGGGGATGCAATCCAATGGTGGGCTCGTCCAACACATAGAGCACACCCGACAATTGGGCGGCCAACTGTGCGGCCAATCGAACCCGCTGGGCCTCCCCGCCTGACAATGTGTGTCCGTCCCGGTTCAACGCGAGGTAATTGAGACCCACGCGAGTGAGGAAGTCACAGCGTTCTCTGATTTCACGAACAATGGGTTCTGCGATGGGAAAGGTTCGCTCGGTCCACTGGAGGTTGTCGAGCCACTCCGTGAGTTGTGGTGGTGTCTTCTGGGCGACTTGTTGGATGCCAAGATCGCCGATGAGGACCGACCGAGCCACGGGACCCAGACGGCCCCCTTCGCAGGACAGGCACGGTCGCTCCGGTGCGTTCTCTGTCGTCTCTTCGATGCCTGTACCGTCACAAGTAAGGCAAGCACCGCTTCGTGTCCCGTGGAACGAAAACAAGCGTGGTTCTGGGGGGTCAAATCCGATTTGGCAGCTGCTGCAGTAGAGGTCCAAACTGTAGCGATACAGGGGGGCTTTGTCCGAAGCATCGAGTACATAGCATGTTCCTCGGCCCTCACGAAGGGCGTGCTGCAAGAGGGTCCTAATCTGTTCTCTGCCGTTACGTTTTCGGATCTTCACATCGGACAAGAAGACATATTCGATGTCGTGTTCTTGATAACGAGTCAGCGTGATCGACTTGTCCAGTGCCCGGAACGACCCGTCGATTCGTATGGTTTCGTGCCCCAACTTGGCGGCGCGTGCGATGATCTCTTTGTGCCATCCTTTTCGACGACGGACGACCGGGGCCAGTAGTGTAATGGTCTCCCCCGTGTGTTTGGACGCAATTTGTTGCTCCAGCTCGGACTGCGTGAGCCCCTGAACGGCGGCCTGGCACCGATGACAATGCTGAATGCCCACTCGGGCGTACAGCAAGCGGAGAAATTGGTAGATCTCCGTCACGGTCGCGACCGTGGTCCGGCGACCCCAGCGTGTGGTTCGTTGTTCGATGGCGACAGTAGGAGGGATCCCTTCCAGTTCATCCAATTCCGGGCGTGCTGCCTGGGGCAAATACTGCCGCGCATAGGGGGACAAACAGTCGATGAAACGACGTTGCCCCTCGGCGAACAAGACGTCAAAGGCCAACGAGGACTTTCCGGAACCGCTCGGGCCCGTGATGACCGTACGCTTTCCATGGGGGATCGTGACGTCCAGATTACGCAGGTTGTGGACCCGGGCGCCTCGAACAGCGATGTGGTCTCGGGCTTTTGGCGGTCGTGGCCGTGGCTTTCGTCGCTTCTTTTCTGCTCGTAGCCAACGGCCGGTGTGCGACTGGGGACACGCCGCGATGGTGTCAGGAGGACCTTGTGCCACGATGTCTCCACCGCGCTCTCCGCCTTCGATCCCGAGATCCAACACGTGGTGTGCATTTCGAATGACGTCCAGGTGGTGTTCCACGACCACGACGGTGTGGCCGGTTTCACAGAGTTCGTTTAGGTTGTCGATCAAGAGTTGAACATCGTGAAGGTGCAGTCCAGAGGTGGGCTCGTCGAGAATGAAGAGCAGGCGTTTTGGGGTCCTCTTCTTGGATTTTGCTCGATCTCGAAAGCCGGCCGCAAGCTTGAGGCGTTGAGCCTCTCCGACGCTTAACGTGTTGAGAGGTTGTCCCAAGCGAAGATAGCCCAATCCGACGCGCATCAAGGGTTCCAGTGCACGGGCCACCGCCGGTGCATGTTTGAATCGCTCCGTCGCATCGGTGGCGGTCAGCATCAGAACATCGTTGATCGACAGTCCACGGTGGGTGACCGACAGCACATCGGGTTGGAAACGGGTTCCGCCACACGCCTCGCATTGAAGAAACACATCACTCAGAAACTGCATTTCGACACGCTCTACGCCGCTGCCCTCACAGACATCGCAGCGGCCTCCACGCACGTTGAACGAGAAAGTGGAAGCGCTAAACCCTCGATGTTGGGACTCCTCCTCGGCGGCGAATAGCTTGCGAATCGGATCCCACGCCTTGAGGTATGTGGCCGCATTCGAGCGCGCGGACTTCGACACCGGCGTGGCATCAATCAGAACAATGTCATCAAAGTCATCGGCACCGTCGATTCGGTCATGGCGGCCGGGACGTTCCGTCGGTTCACCGCGGGATCGGAGCAGTCCCCGATGCAACGTCTCCACCACAAGTGTCGATTTGCCACTGCCGGATACGCCTGTCACGCAGGTGATTTGGCCAAGCGGAAAGGAGAAGTCGATGTTTTTCAGGTTGTGCTCGTGGGCGTTTTGCACGGTGCACAGCCCCTGATGTGCTTGGGTTGAACGCGCCGCCAGCGTCTTGCCTCTCGTTTTCTTGAGATAACGGCCTGTCACCGATTGAGCCGAACGCGTGATCCGAGATGGTGACCCGGAAAACACGACATTGCCTCCGGCACTGCCCGGTCCTGGTCCCATGTCGATGACGTGATCAGCACCTCGTATGATCTCCTCATCGTGCTCCACCACGACGACGGTGTTGCCCAGATCACGGATCTTTCGCAAGACGTCCAACAAACGGTCATTGTCCCGTGCATGAAGGCCTACGCTGGGTTCATCCAGTACGTAGAGGGTCCCAACCAGTCTGGATCCCAGTGCGGTTGTGAGGTTGACCCGTTGGACTTCTCCGCCGGATAGCGAACGAGAAGCACGGCTCAGGGAAAGATAGTCCAAGCCCAAGTCCACCAGGTATTTCAGGCGCGAAGTGATCTCTTCATAGACCGTTTTCAAGGCGCGCTTGATGGCTGGAGGCAATTGGACGGTCTGCATGTGCTTCAACGCCCCTTCGATGGGTAAATCATTGAATTCTGCCAGGTTCAGTCCGCCCACTCGCCAGCGCAAGGACTCTGGCCGGAGGCGTTTTCCCTTGCAATCCTCGCACGGAAAATACCCGCGATAGCGAGACAAAAAGACGCGTACGTGCATCTTGTATGCTTTGCGCTCTAGTCTCTTGAACCAGCCACGAAGACCACGCCAACGATGGTCTGGGTCACCGTCGATGATGCGTTGGCGTGCGTCCGTGGTGAGATCTTCCCAGGGCACGTCCAGGGGAATTCCAACAGTCCGGCAGTAGGTGTTCATCTTGTAGCGATTTCGCCGCCCTCGAGGAGTGGTCCATGGGCGGACCGCCCCTTGAGACAGGCTTCGTCGTGGATCCGGGACACACAACTCGATGTCCAACCCAATGACGCGACCGAAGCCATTACAGGGTGGGCACGCCCCGACCGGGGTGTTGTATCCAAAGAGCGCCGGTACGGCATGGGAGTACGAACGGTCGCAATCTGCGCAATGAAGCCGATTGGAAAACAACTGACGGTCCGAGCCCTTGATCACCACAGCTTGACCCAGCCCTTCCCGCATCGCTTGCTCGAAGGCTTCGACGAGCCGCGGGTGGTTGGCCTGAGTGGGGCGAATTCGGTCTTGAATGACAATGACGTCGCTGGCCGTCTTGAGAATGTCCGGATCGGTGTCCACACGATGAATGGTTTGCCCGTCGGCGGCGGCGACTCGAAAATAGCCGCGACCTCGAAGATAGGCTTCGGCCAATTCGGGTCCACCACACCGTTCGGGGTTGAAGGGGAATCCGATTAAAATCGGTTGGTCGCAGTCCTTGTCTACGCTCTTTTTGGCCGCAACTCCCGGGCTGTCGAAGGCCACCTCTTGCTCACACCCATCACAATATAATTGGGCCGCACGGGCGTAAAATACTTTCAAGTAATCGGCGATCTCGGTCACCGTACCCACGGTGGAGCGAGCGGAGCGAATGTGATTTCGGTGGTCGATGGCAACGGCCGGTAAAACACCGTCGACTGATTCCACATCGGGGCGATCCATACGCTCGAGAAATTGACGTGCGTAGGCGGAAAATGACTCCACGTACCGACGTTGTCCTTCCGCATACAAGGTGTCGAAAGCCAAGGTGGATTTTCCAGACCCACTGACGCCGGTGACAACCGTTAGCAACCCCACGGGAATTTCGACGGAAACGTCGTTCAGATTGTGTTGGCGTGCCCCTGTTATCGTGATTGAATCTTGCATGACCTTGTGGTGGTCATATCAGGTTCGTGTCGATTCGGGAATGGGCGTTCATCTTGTGTGCGTTCTCAGCGCTCTGATTCAGTGGGCGCAGCGGAATCCAATGCCGCCGGACACCCGATCCAGTGGTTCGTTGATCTGTGCATCGATCCGAACGTCTTTGGAGCCCCAGAATCCCCCTTTGAGGACGCCATCATTGCACCATTCCCACACGTTGCCACATAGATCGATGTGGCCAAAGGGTCCGCGACCAGCGGGTCGTTCTACGACGCCTTCAACAGGAGCCGGTGCTCCTTTGGGTCCTCGAAAGAAATGGGTGAAGGCCACGTCGGGGGGGGTATTGCCCCATGGATAGTTCCGCTGGTCATTTCCACGAGCGGCCCGCACCCACTCCCGCTCGGACGGCAATCGTTTGCCCTGCCACTTGGCGTACGCCGAGGCGTCATCGAAGGTGACACCGACCACGGGTTGTTCCGGCTCACCGAAACCGGGCCGATACATCCAAGGGGGTGTAGGACGTTCTGTCGCGCGCAAGAAACGAGCGTATTCTGTGTTGCTGACCGGTCGGGAGTCCAAGTAAAAGGGGCCCACGCGCACATGGTGTTCGTCACTCAAATAGACGCGCCCTGCGGGGATGGGGAGCATGTTGGTCGTGTCCACGTCGCGCCGCACAAAGAGAGAACAAAGCCAGTGCCACAGTTGCCTCACGCTTTCAGGCTACGGCCGACATCGCATCGCCGCAAGAAAAGCGCAGCGCAGTAGAGTGATGAAGAGGATGTCAGTGGTGGTTAGCGATGACGTAGATAGAGTCGAAACAGGTCGTCAGACGGGGGTATTTCTGTTGGGGAAATCCGGAAATCAAAGCGGTCCGGCCACTTTTGTTTGATTTTCTTAACCGCTTGTTGGAGGGGCTCTTGTTTGGGCTCCGCCCCAATTTGAATCCAGCGTTCTCGCTCCGCGTCCATGACAACCTACCTAATCACAGCATCAATCGTGACTTCGCGACTATCATAGGCGTCTGAGAACCGTCAAGCAGAGAAGAGGAAAAAACGGGCCCTAAGTTCAAAGAATGCCATGGGAATTTATTGGGGTTCTGGATCTGTCTTGTGGGAAATTCCGGTGACGGATGTGAGCGTGCCGGGTTGCGATGATACCTGATTCGGTGCAAGGCTACAGTTTGTGGACCGTCTAGCCGATAAAGTCGTGGGTATGCGCGTGCTTGTCCCATTGCTAGTGGCTTTGTTGTTGCCGTCAACGGGTTTCGCCGATCGGGT